>DAOVJZ010000063.1 GCA_030632035.1 Granulosicoccaceae bacterium
GATAACCATAGTCACCGGTTTTTGCATCAGGACAAAAATAACTGCTACTCGAACCTTCTACTACGGCTGAGTTATCGTGATACGCAGACAATGTTCCCTGCGGTTGATGTTTATGAGTATTGCGGATCATATTAAACAGGGATGAATCCTGTTGTTTACCATCAATGATCCAGTCGGCATTAAAAATCTTGTGACGACAATGCTCCGAGTTGGCCTGTGCGAACATCATCAACTCTATATCTGTTGGGTTGCGATTCAATTCAGTAAAACTGTCGATCAGATAATCAATTTCATCCGGTGCCAGCGCCAGCCCAAGTTCGGTATTGGCTTTTTGCAAGGCCGCTTTACCGTTACCCAGTACATCAACCTGGATTAAGGGTGCCGGTTCTGCCTGCATGAACAGACCTTCAGCCTCTTCCAGAGTAAAGAATACAGATTCAATCATGCGATCATGGACCAATGCAGAAATTGTATTCAGCTCATTATCGGAAAATGATTTGCTACCGGTGTTTTTGATGTAATAGACAACACCACGCTCGATGCGATGAATGTTTTTAAGCCCACAGTTATGAACAATATCGGTGGCCTTACTAGACCAGGGTGAAATTGTACCAGGGCGCGGTGTTACCAAACACAGTTGACCTTCGGAAGGTTCTGTTGTGGATGATTCACAGCCAAGAATATTTTTTAGCAGGTTTTCTTCATCAGCAGAAAGCGTGGTTTCCAGATCACAAAAGTGGATAAAGCACGTATCAATAGACACTACCGTCGGTACTGCTTCACTGACGGCATCCAGTAATCTTTGTAGACGAAAATCAGAAAGTGCGGTACTGCCAAAAAGTTGTAACATTAGATAGCTATACCTAATCGTTCAGCTACAGCCTCGTAGGCTTCAACAACACCACCAAGCCCTTGACGGAAACGATCCTTATCCAGTTTTTCACGTGTATTCACATCCCATAAACGGCAACCATCAGGACTAAATTCATCGCCCAGTAAAAGTTTGCCGTCATAGCGACCAAACTCAAGTTTGTAATCTACTAATATGATACCGGCATCAAGAAACAGTTTTTTCAGAATATCATTGACCTTGAAAGTCAGTTCTTTCATTTTTTCAATTTCATCCTGAGTCGCCCACTTGAATGAGATGATATGAAAATCATTAATCATGGGGTCATGCAATTCGTCATTCTTTAAGAAAAATTCAAATAAAGGTGGCTCAAGATCAAGTCCTTCGGCTACGCCAAGACGTTTACACAAACTGCCTGTACTGATGTTACGTACAACACATTCAATAGGAAGCATGTCGAGATTTTTTACTACTGATTCATCCTCAGAGATCACCTTTTCAAAATGAGTGGGAATGCCGCCCTCTTCCAGACGCTGCATAATAAAGGCATTGAATTTATTATTGACCATACCTTTACGATCAAGCTGCTCAATCTTTTCGCCATCAAATGCGGAAGTATCATTACGAAAATGCATAATTAACTTTTTTGGTTCATCTGTCTTGTAGACAGACTTCGCCTTGCCATTTGCTAACATTTCACCTTTTTGCATGTTTATGCTCCATAAAAAATTATAAAATTTCTCGCCAGTCCAGACCTTCATCCTGTGTTGCAACAGAAATCCAGTCTGTTGAACAATCCAGAACATAAGCCAATGCCTTCTTTGCCAAAAAGGCACTATTATTCTTGTCACTCAGATGCATAGCCACAATGTGTTGTAAATCTGAATGATCAATTGTGTTTAATATATCTGCCGCCTGTTCATTACTTAAATGTCCCAGGTCACCACTGATCCGGGCCTTGGTTGATTCCGGATAATGGCACTCTGCCAACAAGTCTGGATCATGATTACATTCAAGCAACAATGCATCACAACCGGTAATCATCTTTTCAATATGTTGCGTACAGCTGCCGGTATCGGTTAACAAGCCCAATCGATGTTTACCGTCACTAAAAACAAACTGCGCTGGTTCTCTGGCATCATGTGGAACCGGAAACGGTTGAATCTCGATATCACCAATACTGAATTTTTCATGGTGACTGAATACCTGTGGATCAGGCACCGAACCGTTATTATATTGTGCTTGGGTGCCCGACGTCATCCATACCGGTACATTATGGTGACGTGCTACTAATCCCGCTCCACTGATATGGTCACTGTGCTCATGGGTCACAACCACAGCAGAAAGGTCCTCAGGCGTCTTGCCTAGACGCGCAAGACGTGAACGTGTTTCCTTAAGTGAGAATCCACAATCAACCAGGAGGCAGGTTCCATTGACCTCCACCAGCGTGCCGTTACCACGGCTACCACTGCCAAGGGACGCAAAGCGCAATATCAGACCTTTTTATTTTAATTGATCGTGTAACAGTGAAAGAATGCGTTGGGCAGTACTGGAATTATCACGTGTACCTGATTTATCCAGAACTACAATCGCTGTACCGCCATTGTTCTTGCTCACACTAACGGTGTATTCATTTTGCTTTTCACCGTCATCATCAGATGACCAGAATGCCAGGCTGGAGAACCAGCTTTCTCCATTTTCCAGATCCTTCTTTGGATCAATATAGCGTACGAAATACAAGCCCTTTGAGCGATCGCGATCTTCAACGGTAAAGCCAACGCGATCCAGTGCAATACCAGTACGACGCCATGCGCGCGGGAAATCATCTTCCAATACAACCTGTGCTGAACCATCCTTACTACGCACCAGTTTGGCACGTGATGGCTTGCTCTTTGCCTTGCCTACCATTGTGCGTGCACGCTTTTTTTCAATACCAATAAAACTCACAAAACGAGTCAGCATTTCAGCTTCCAGTTCAGGATCAGAAGGACGTGGTTGCCATGCCGTTGTAGCGCCGTATTGAGCACCCGTTTCAACTTCTTCCGCACCACGGTGGGTAAAATAAATTTCTGTTGTGCCGGGTTTACTGCCACGTTCCAGACGTACACGATATTTGTCACGGGTATCAGCCGAATAAAGTATATCAAGTGCACTACCAATAACAGCACGAATCGGGCCTTGTGGAATATCGGCACGATTCTCTGCCCAGTCAGTTTCAATAATACCCAAACGCGGATCTTCCTTTTTAATCAGGAAACCCATCTGTAACCAGAACTCACGCACCTGCTCCCAAAGTGCTTCCGGTGTACCTATAACCACCAGCCAGCGTTTATCTCCATCACGTTTGATTATGACACGTTGATCTATTGGTATCACAGTTTGCTTACGCTGTGCCTGTGTACCTGACCGTTCACTGGAATAATCTGAATAACTGGCACTCGAACCCACATTGATATCCGGTACGATCATGGTGTCATCAATGGTCGTTGTGGTCAGATCGGGTGGCACTTCCAGTGAAGGTGCCGTACGACTTTTTTTGTAATCGATGTCGCGGCCTTCTTTTACTTTTTCGAGGGTGCTACATGCAGCTAGCGATGTAACCAGTACACAAGATAATAAAACTCTGAAAACATTCATTAATGAAAACCTGCTGTTAAGTTATGCAATATTTTTATAATACGTCTGCTGTCTTGAGTGCGTACCGTACCTTGTCGTGATACTGCTCAGAAAGTACAGTCATTGGCAAACGTATGCCTTTTGAAACCATTCCCATTTCATACAAAGCCCACTTGACGGGGATTGGATTGGCTTCAACAAAGAGATCGTTGTGCAACGCATCCAGTTTTGTATTAATAGTTGCTGCTTTTTCCCTGTCCCCTGCCAGTGCCGCCTGACACATTTCATGCATCATGGCTGGAGCCACATTCGCCGTAACAGAAATATCCCCTTTACCACCCTGTAAAATACAGTCCATCGCTGTGGCATCATCCCCGCTATAGAGGTCGATTTTATCACCACAGCGGTCAATAATCTCCTTTGCACGTGCCAAATCGCCCGTGGCCTCCTTAATCCCGACAATATTAGGAATTTCGGCCAATCTAGCCACTGTTTCGGGCAACATATCGACAGCTGTCCGACCAGGCACGTTATACAAGATCTGCGGGACAGCCACGGCCTCAGCCACCGCCTTGAAGTGCAGGAAAAGTCCTTCCTGAGTGGGCTTATTATAATATGGTGTCACCAACAGGCAGGCATCAGCCCCCGCCTCCATAGCACAACGGGTCAGAATAATGGCCTCGGTAGTGGAATTAGCACCGGTTCCGGCAATGATCGGGAGCCGACCTGCGGCTTGCTCTACGACCTGGCGAATTACCCCGCAATGCTCTTTTTCGTCCAGTGTGGCTGATTCACCGGTGGTTCCCATAACAACAATGGCATCTGTGCCCTGCTCGACGTGGAAATCCACCAGCTTGCGCAGAGCCACTTCATCCAGACTACCATCCTCATACATGGGTGTGACCATAGCCACCATACTGCCCTGAAACATCTTCATCAATCTCCCGGAAAACTTATCGCATGTTACTGGCAGGCATGGCGGATGACAAGAGGGTCAATTTTACAGTCTATGAGCAAGAAAAATGATGTTAGAATCGGAGCTATACCACTAATATAAAAATACTGTTTGGAACCATGACCAAAAAGAAAAGTAATTTTCTCGTTATTTCCGCTCTCGGAGCCGACCGTCCCGGCATCGTTAATGACCTTTCCAGCATTATTCTGGACAATACATGCAATATTATCGATAGCCGCATGAGCATGTTAGGTGGCGAATTTGCGATTATTTTGATGATTTCCGGTAATTGGAACAATGTGGCCAAACTGGAAGACAAGCTTCCCCAAATCCAGAAACAACTCGGGCTGGTTATCTCACATAAACGAACAAGTGAACGCAGTCAAAAAAGCGGGCTCGTTCCTTATGAAGTTGAAGTCATTTCCATTGATCGTCCCGGCATCATGTTTCAACTGGCCAACTTCTTTTCTTCGCGTGATATCAATATTGAGGAAGTTAACACCAACAGTTATGCCGCAGCCCATACCGGCACACCTATGTTTGCCACTTCCATGATTGTTGATCTCCCGGCCGATATTTCTGTGGCTGGATTGCGTGAAGAGTTTCTTGATTTCTGCGATGAGCATAATATGGATGCGGCAATCGAATCCGTAAAAGGGTAAAAAAACATACATGACCAAAAAAGCAGTTCTTGGCAAAAAGGTACCCGCCTTCAAGCTGGCAGCAACAGGCGAACAAACTATTAAACTTTCAGACCTTAAGGGTAAAAATATTGTTATCTATTTTTATCCCAAAGACAGCACACCTGGCTGTACTACCGAAGGTCAGGACTTTCGTGATAACAATACAAAATTCAAACGTCGTAATACTGCCATTCTTGGCGTATCACGAGATTCTATAAAGTCACACGAAAATTTTAAGTCCAAGCAAAAATTTAATTTTGACCTTTTGTCTGATCCAGATGAAGAGCTATGTGAAATGTTTGATGTAATAAAAATGAAAAACATGTATGGCAAAAAGGTCAGAGGCATTGAGCGTAGTACCTTCCTGATTGATGAAAAAGGGGTTCTACGAAAGGAGTGGCGCAAGGTAAAAGTTGCAGGCCATATTGAGGAAGTGCTGGAAACAATCAAGGGGCTTTGATTTAGGAGCCGCTGACTAATTATGAACAGATACTCTGAACCCAAAATTGCTAACTTCTGTGTTGCGAATCTTAGCAATAGCTGCCTATTACTTACGACTCACGCCTTGAATTTAACAATTTTGAATTTCATATTATTCTACTCATAATTAATCAGAGGCTCCTGCATGAATACAGAAGAAAAACGGTTTTTTGTCCTCGATACCAATGTGTTAATGCATGACCCCGCTGCCCTGTTCCGTTTCATGGAACACGATATTTATTTGCCAATGGTGGTTCTGGAAGAACTGGATGCGGGTAAAAAAGGACTGTCAGAAGTTGCACGTAATGTGCGTCAGGTAAGTCGCTTTCTGGATGATTTAATCAAGAATGCCAGCAAGGAAGAAATCGACAGGGGCATTCCATTACCCGCTCCCGAAAGTGCGGACATTGTTCCGGGCAGACTTTACCTGCAAACCAGTACTATCCCTCTAGAGCTTCCACCCACACTGCCTGGTAATCGCATTGATAATACGATTCTAGGCACAGTTCTGGCGCTCGATAAAAAATTCAAGGATCGACACGTCAGGCTGGTATCAAAAGACATCAATCTGCGCATCAAGGCCGCTGTACTTGGTATCAAGGCCGAAGACTATTACAACGACAAAGTACTGGATGACCTTGATCTGCTTTATTCCGGTTCTTCTGAACTACCTGCTGATTTCTGGGAAACACACAGCAAGGATATAAAGTCATGGAATGAAGAAGGTCACACCTTTTATACAGTAAGTGGTGATCTTGTTAATGCATGGCATGTTAATCAATGTCTGCACTTGGAATCAGAGCCTCCTTTCTCTGTCACTGTCAGAAAAATAGAACAAGATACCGCTACTCTGGAAGTTGCTAAAAACTATATGCATGGTGATCACACGGTTTGGGGAATTCATGCACGTAACCGTGAACAGAATTTTGCCCTGAATTTCCTGATGGATCCTGATATCGATTTTGTTAGCCTGATGGGTACTGCCGGTACCGGTAAAACCCTGTTGACTCTGGCGGCTGCCATAGCACAAACCATAGATGACAAACTTTATCGTGAAATTATCTTTACCCGCGTCACTGTTCCGGTTGGTGAAGATATTGGCTTCCTGCCCGGCACCGAAGAAGAAAAAATGACACCGTGGATGGGTGCGTTGATGGATAATCTGGAAGTATTGACTAAAGAGGACACCAACAATGGCAGTGGCGGTAGTGCTAGCGGTGGCAACTGGGGACGCGCTGCAACACAGGATTTAATCCAGAATCGGATTAGTATTCGTTCATTGAACTTTATGCGCGGACGTACTTTCCTGAACAAGTTTATTATTATTGATGAAGCCCAGAATCTGACTTCCAAACAATTAAAAACATTGATTACACGTGCGGGACCAGGAACAAAAATTGTCTGTCTGGGTAATGTCGGACAGATCGATACACCCTATCTGACAGAAACCACTTCCGGTTTAACGTATATCGTTGATCGTTTCAAGGACTGGCCACATGGTGGACATATTACCCTGCATCGAGGTGAGCGTTCGCGACTGGCTGATTTTGCTTCTGAAATATTGTAGCTATAACTCTGTAGCAGCTTCCTTATCAAGGAACCAGTACACTTTACCTGAAGGAGATATGTTTGTAACTGGTAATTCAGTATCATTATCAGTAGCAAATATCTGTTTTATTATTTCATTCTTCTTATTGCCACTAACTAAAAATATAATGTTTCGAGCTGAATTAATCACTGGATATGTAATTGTAATTCTATGGCTTTGATATTTTTCCACATAAAGCGAAGTAACCATCTTATCCATTTCCAATAATGCATCTGTATCAGGAAAAAGTGATGCTATATGCCCATCATCACCTAACCCTAATAAAATTAAATCGAAAACAGGAACTCCGAAATTATTAAGAGGTAACACTTCTAATAATTTTTCTTCATATTTATGAGCATCCTGTTCCAGTGTTTCTTTTGCAGCATTTATTGGATAAATATTGATCTCATTATCATTTCCAGATAATAGACTTTCTTTTATCATTCGATAGTTGCTTTGCACATCATCCAATGGAACTGCTCGTTCATCTCCTAAAAATAAATGTATATTTCTATCATCTAGTTTTTCATGCAGGCTGTTATAAAGATATTCTGGAGTCTTGCCGCCAGTCAGTGCGACATAATAATGCCCATGAGCAGCTAAAGATTTAATACCCAAATCAATAAATAATTCAGCTGCTTTTTGTGATGCTAATTCGTGGGTGGGGGATATGGAAACTGATGACTTTGTAATAAGTGGATATTTCATGTGATATCACCTGAAAAGAATCACTACTCACCTGACAGTTCTTCATAGCGTTTACGGAATATTTCTTCCAGATCGTCAATCACCTCGATTGCATCGCGGCCTTCCATCATGTGCTGTGACATCAGCGGTGAAATCTCATCCAGCATGGTTTGTTTATTTATCATGGGATAAGTTGC
>DAOVJZ010000099.1 GCA_030632035.1 Granulosicoccaceae bacterium
AAACCGCCTGAATTCAGGAGCACTAATTTTTTATCATCACCTAAATGATCATAATTACATCTTATTTTATTTTTACGTATTATGTTTGCTTCAAATTCACCTAAATCATCATCTTTATCATGAAATGTTATTATTGGATCAGAATCATCAAATACTAATTTTTCACCATTTATTTTTTGAAAATCAACTATCTCGGTTGCAAAAAAACCACTGTCTTTTATAAGAATAGTGAAATCATCATCAATAATAGAAACGTTCCACCCCTTTACTTCATCCTGCTTACTCTGCGCATGTTGTAGTAATTTATTATGATTCACCTCTGGTGTAACAAATACCCACTCTTTTATTTTTGTTTCACCTAATCGAAACTTTATCTGTTTCTCATATTTTTTAAGTTTTTTTAAATCATCCGTGATTTTATCTCTTTGCTTCTCATACAATTCACTCTTCGTATATTCTGTATCAGGACAATAACATTGAAATGCCAAGCCAGTTTTTTTTGTATAACCCTCTATACCAAAATCACCAGGTGATGATTTCATTTCTTGATATCCGTCAGCCCCATATTTTTTCTTGAAAATTTGTTGGCACAAATCTTCCCAAGTATCTCCGTTATATGGTCCATATTTAGTTTTGTACATAAAGTTAACTCTTCATTTCCCCAATCCCAACTTCACAAAACTCCCCCAACCACTGATCAGCCCACCAATTCGCATTGGCTTCTGTGTTTTTGTATTTGATTTGTTTTGAGTGGCTCAGGTAATGAAAACATTCGTGCGAGAGTGTGTGTACGGCACACTCTTCCAGGTCGTCAAACTCAAATGCCTTTGCACCTGAATACCAGCCCTGTTTGTAGTTGCTGGAGGGGATGCGCGCCCAGTGCTGAAATTTAAACGGCGGTGCCATTTCGACATTCACACTCGCGCGGATGCGGTAACCGGTTTTAAAGTTTTGTGAACCACGATGCTCGCGTACCGGATAGGTACAGCAACCGTGCAGGAGGTGGTTTTTGTTCAGCGCAAGGAGCTTTATCCATTCGAGGCTTTCGGTGTTGTAGTCTTCCAGCTTGTGACGGATGAAATCGAGCACATGTGACATGCCGACTTTGTCGATGACCTTGTATGGTGGTGTATGCAACGAACTCCCCTGTTCCCTTATTCTTTTTATAGTTAATGCATCTGTGCTCGATCCTATACCAGAAGATGGGATATGAACACTTTTGGGATTATTCTTTTTAAATCGGGCGGTTAGGTTTATGAGATTTCTCCGCTCACGTTGTTCGGTCGAAATGACAGGGGGCTGGTTGGATCGGAATGACGGGTATTTATTGGTTTAGGTTTTTGGGTTTCAGTCCCGTTCTGCGCAGTCCTCGGTCGTTGTGAAAATCCAGAAATAATGAACCACCCTGTTCGAGCCGGTGTGAGCCGAAGGCTCGCGCGCGAGTTGTGGTTCATCTGGATTTTTGCGACGACCGAGGAGGCTTTCTGCGCCGTCGGGCACCCTTCTCTTTTGAATACTCTTGTGCCCTATGGGTATTTCTCTTGGGTGCGCAAGAGAAAAGTATTTGGGCTGTCGGGATTGGTCCCGACATAAAACTCAAAGCGCCGACGGAGTCGGCAATCTTTTAAATACCCCTCAACACTGTAGAACCCCTTTGGGTTTCATTCAGTGCTACTTCACTTTGCTCGGGTCGCCTAACCCTCTCCCGCAAGGGGAGAGGGGATAAGAAATGCCGTCACGCAGTGACAACAAAAACCTCTAATTAAAGGCGGTTTTGTAACATTTACTCCTTATACTGTAGAACCCCTTCGGGTTTCATTCAGCACTTCTTCGCTTTGCTCAGGTCGTCTGTTTCATTGTAAAATGTAAACTCAGTCTAATGGAGATCAAATCATGGATAAATATAAAATTGATGGTGCAATGCGTTTTTTCCTGTTTTTCGTTTCAATAATAATGGCAGTGGGTATCTGGCTCACCGGTTATGAAACCGTGCACTGGGTACTTTATATTCCGCTGGTCTTTTTCCTGATTGCGATCGTGACTGGCATCTGTCCCGGTATCATTGTTTCAAAACTCTTGTTTGGTAAGAAATAGAAATTTCCTTTTAAATAATAAAAGCCCCCTTTTTTCAAAGGGGGCTTATCAACCAGTGACAACCAATACCCCACCTACCCTCTAAAACATGTGGCATATTTAAAGAGATCGCTGATTTATCCGATAGGTATATAAAGGTGTGTTGTAAAACGGGCATCTCTAAATATTTAACAAATTCAATAATTTATTGTTATCAATCTGGATATAGTACAGGGTAAAAAATGCTTCACTTTGATTTTATTAATGAGAATACGGCGATTGAGACAGCCATAAAGGGCAATTATGAACCGTCCCTGGTCTTTCTCTCTATCCTGATTGCCGCATTGGCGTCTTATGTGGCCTTTGCTGTTTCAGAAAAAATCAAAGACGATCAGCTGTCACCTAAACAATATGCGTGGTGGGCAACCGGTGCGCTGGTACAGGGTACCGGGATCTGGGCCATGCATTTTATTGCCATGCTTGCCTACACTCTGCCATTTACTGTTGATTATGAACTCTGGATGACCATCGTTTCTGTGGTTCCCGCCGTACTGGCCAGTGCCATTGTGTTGCGCACACATAATGAAACAGAAATGTCGCCTGTTAATTTTTTATTCAGGTCCGTATTTATGGGCTGTGGCATTGGTTTAATGCATTACACCGGTATGGCTGCTATGCACATGGAAAATGCGACCATGGCCTATGACATAAACCTGTTTGTTATGTCTATTGTAGTTGCTGTGGTGCTGGCTGGCATCGCGCTCAGATTAAAACTGTGGGCCGAACATAAACGCACCCGCGTTGGCGTTCCTGAAATCCCCCTGCTTATTTCCGCTGTCATAATGGGAATCGCCATCGCGGCTATGCATTATACCGCTATGGCAGCGACTTACTTTTTCCCGAATGGAAGCATAAACCATATTAAGATTGCCATTCCTCCTTATGGGCTTACCTGGATTATCGGTATTGTTAGCATATCCATTATTGTCGTGATGATTATTGCTGTTTATGTCAGTCAACGACTGGAGCTGGTTAACTTGCTGGAAAAGAGTGAATCACGGACACGTGCAATCGTTAACAATACGGCTGAAGCCATTATTTCAATTAATGATCAGGGATTGATTGAAACATTTAACCCCTCTGCTGAAGGCATGTTTGGCTATACCGTAAAGGAAATAAAAGGCAAAAATATATCATTGTTATTACCTGAAGAGGGTCGCGAACAACATGAAGTCTATACAAGAAATTCGGCTATGTATGAATCAAAGATTTCCAGGATGGACAGGGAACTGGAAGGCCGAAGAAAAAAAGGCGACTTGTTCCCTATCGAGGTGAACGTGGCCCCTATGCTGGTCGGCGATAAAAAAGGCTTTGTTGGTGTTATACGTGATATTACCGAACGCAAAAAAGCAGAAATGGTTATTTTAAAAGCCAAGGAAGAGGCAGAAAATGCCAGTCGAGCCAAGTCCGAGTTTTTGTCCAACATGAGCCATGAGCTTCGTACTCCGCTAAATTCTATTCTTGGCTTTGGTGATTTGCTTAAAATGGAAGATGATAACCCTCTTAATGAGGAACAAAGTTCCTATCTGACTGAAATATTAAAATCCGGAAAACATCTGTTGGCACTGATTAATGAAGTTCTGGATCTTACCCAGATTGAATCCGGTAAAATGAAACTGGAAATGGAACCAGTATCCATCTCCCTGATAGGAACTGAATGTATCTCTCATATTCGGGGGATGGCACACAATAATGATATTACGTTAATTAATGATATTGAAGAGGAATATGGATACAACATCAATGCCGATTATTTTCGTTTAAAACAAATTCTGATCAATCTTTTATCCAATGCCGTTAAATACAATAAAAAAGGCGGTTCTATTAAATTAGGTTGCACTCCCGTGGAAAATAATCGTTTACGTATTCATATTACCGATACTGGTCGTGGCATGACCGAAACACAACAAGAACGACTGTTTCAGGACTTCGAACGCATCAGTGAAGGATATGATACGGTTGAAGGAATTGGTCTTGGCTTATCAATCTGTAAAAAACTGACAGAAATAATGGGAGGCTCAATTGGTGTTGAAAGTGCCGCCGGTGAAGGCAGTACATTCTGGGTTGAGTTTCCTACCAGCATTAAAAGTTTAGGTACTATCTATCACTCACATTAAATAGAATACTTTTATTTTTTAGCAATCACGACTGCTCGAACAGGTGCGGGATAACCTTCAACCGTTTTACTGTTGTCGTCAGGATCAAGAAAATCTTTTAGTGACTGAAACACCATCCATTCCGTTGCGCGCTGTTCGTCTGTTGTTGTCAGTGTGACATCGACAATACGAATGTCGTTAAAGCCTTCCGCTTCCAGCCAATGTTCCAGTTTTTTACAGGAAGGAATGGCATGCACATTACGCATCATGGCATAACGGTCTTTCGGTTTTATCTCAGCATTTTCATCACCTTCAATCACCAGCGTTTCCAGCACCAGTTCTCCACCCTTTCGTAATAAACCCTGTAGTTTTCTTACGTGTTCGAGTGGTTCCTTGCGATGATAAAGAACACCTAAAGAAAAAACCGTATCAAATGCCTCTAGTCCGGATGGAACATCATCAATACCCAGTGGCAATACACAGGCGGGTTGCTCTCCGGTAAAATGCTGTAACACCTGATATTGCATTACAGAATACATGGACGGATCAATACCAATCACCTGTTTGGCACCAGCGCCCAGCATACGCAATGCGTAATAACCATTGCCACAACCCACATCAAGTATGGTTCTGCCTTTCAGTGGCTGTATATAATCCTTAAAGCGGTTCCATTTCCAGTCGGAATGCCATTCGGTTTCTATATTGATTCCGAACAAATCAAATGGCCCTTTGCGCCAGGGCATGAATTCCTTTAGTTGGGATATAAGTTCCTGTTGTTGTTCCGGCGAAAGATCGCCAGGGCTGCCAATACGCACTGCATTGCTATTAAGGTCCAGTGATGATGGTTTAATTTTAATCAGGGCATCGAGTATTTTTTCCCAACGTGGTAAATCGCCATGTGGATTTTCCGTAAACACTTTTTCTATTTGCGCCGGTAATATTTCAGCCCACGATGCCAACCGGCTATCGGCCTGCATGGCGCTGACGAGTGATTCAATATTGATCATTTAAATGCTATTAAAGAAATAAAATTAAAACACTGAAACCAGACATGGACTCGACTGAACCCGGCATCTTTAAGGCGTTGCTGGTGTTGTTCAATCGTATCAGGGATTAATATGTTTTCCAGTGCAGAACGTTTTTGACTGATTTCCATTTCACTGTAGCCGTTGGCCTTTTTAAATGCGATATGCATGTTTTGCTGGAACAATTGTTCATCATGTTCTGTAAAGTTTATTTTTTCAGACAGGATTAATGCGCCGTGGTCATTTAATCCGTTATGGATTTTTTTAATCAGGTCGAGACGCTGGCCGGGTTCAATAAATTGCAGGGTAAAATTTAATGTGACAACCGAAGCATTTTGTATATCAACCTTTCTGATATCTTCACATAATACCTCGACTGGAAGGCCTGCCTCTTTGTTTATGTTTTCATGACAGTGTTGTGTCATCGCCTCGGCATTGTCCACGGCAATGATTTTACAGTCCTCATGGAGAATGCGACGACGCATGGAGAGTGTTGCGGCACCCAGCGAACATCCCAGATCATAAATACGGCTACCGGGCTGTGCATATTGCCCCGCCAGTAAACCTACCAATGGAATAATGGTGTCATACCCCGGCACCGAACGCCGGATCATGTCAGGGAAAACGCTGGCAACACTTTCATCAAACGCAAAATCAACAATGTGATCCTGTGCCTTGGAATAAATGTTATCTGTCTTTTTCTTGTCCGTCATAATGGTGATTTTACATGAATAAATTGTTGTATTTAAAGCTTTTTATAGTGAAAACAGG
>DAOVJZ010000105.1 GCA_030632035.1 Granulosicoccaceae bacterium
ACGGGTTTTTGCATCGTCGCCACTGTTTTGCCCCTTTTCTAGTTATTATTGTTTTACTTCTTCTGCTCATCCTTGTTGTTATTATTGGTTCCCTTGCTTACGAATAACGGTTATCTCCCCCGTTATGCATAGTCTACCAAAACTGTACTACATATTTTGTTAACTTGTTCAAAAAACTTTTATTTAACCACACTTGGAATCACCACAGTTCAAACAGGTCATGCAACCATCCATTTTAATCACTGCCTTTGTATGACATGCATTGCATAACTGTGCACTGGCCGGAAATGCCTCAGCACTTTTTTCTTCTGTGCTTTTCATGCTTGCTTCATACTGGGCTCGCTTCTCTTCAACCAGTTTTTTCTGATGCTCATCCAGGCCATCATCTTTTAACAGGCCAATCATGCGCATGTGACATTCAATGGCATCGCCCAGTTCAGCAACCAGTGAAGGCATATACTTACCACCCTTCTTGAAATAGCCACCACGCGGGTCAAATACTGAACGCAATTCTTCCACCAGGAAAGTGGCGTCACCACCTTTTCTAAATACTGCAGAGATAATGCGTGTCAGTGCCACAATCCACTGGAAGTGATCCATGTTCTTGGAATTAATAAATATTTCGAATGGACGACGCATTTCATGTTCTGTTCCTTGATTCAAAATAATGTCATTAATCGTGATATACAACGCATGCTCGGACAGCGGTGTCTTGATCTTGTAGGTCGAACCGAGCAACGATTCCGGACGCTCGATTTTCTCATGCATGTGAATCACGTTAGACTCTTTCTTCTCAACCTGTTCCTCAGCCGCAACCTCTGCTACCTGGGGCTGTTCCTGTTCTTCCTCTTTCACAACACTGTATTTTGCAATTTTCTTTTCTATTTTTACCATCATCTCCCTCTCCCGAAACCCCTCTGCTTTTGCAACTGTTTCTTTTTTTATTTATATCTTGTCTATTAATTCACTATTCTGAGCAAGTCATTTTCTACTGTGTCTCTATGCCTCTCGTTTTAAGCGGCGTCATTTGTGTTGATACGGCGTTAAAGTAATTTTTGCGATGCTCACATACTACGTGTATGTTCCGCTTCTCACAGACACTTTGCCTTGTCTCAACAGCAAATGACTTGCTTAAAACTTGCCGTAGTAGCCTTCTTTTAGCGCATCGTACAGATTCGCCGCCGTATGCACTTCACCGTCATACTCAATTTCTTCATTACCCTTCACTTCAACCACGGCACCGTCATCCAGCGTAAATTTATACGTCGTATTTTCCAGATCTTTCTCCTTAACCAGTACGCCCTGGAATGCTTCCGGATTGAAACGGAAAGTCGTGCAACCCTTCAAACCCTGATCGTAGGCGTACATGTAGATATCCTTGAAATCCTCAAATTGATAATCTGTTGGTACATTGGCTGTTTTGGAAATACTGGAATCAATCCATATCTGTGCCGCCGCCTGAATATCAACATGTGCCTTTGGTGTGATTTCATCGGCACTGACAAAATAATCGGGCAATTGCTCATCCAGATGTTCTGAATAAGGCATTGCATTTTCATTGATCATTTCACGATAGGCCAGCAACTCATAGGAATAGACATCTACCTTTTCCTTTGACTTCTTGCCTTCACGAATCACATTGCGTGAATAGTGATGTGCAAATGAAGGTTCAATACCATTGCTGGCATTGTTGGCCAGTGATAATGAAATTGTTCCGGTTGGTGCAATCGAACTGTGATGCGTAAAACGTGCCCCTTTCTCGGCCAGTTTTTCAGCCAGATCTTTATCAACCTTGGCAATCTTCTGCATATAACGGCTGTATTTGGCATGCAGGACACGACCCTTGATCATGTCACCCACCTTGTAACCATCATGACGCATTTCTGACCGGCGATTCAGCATTTCCTGAGTTACTTCAAAGGATTCATCCATAATCGGAGCGGGTCCTTTTTCTTCTGACAACTCCAGCGCAACACGCCAGCCAGCCAAAGCCAGTTCCTTGGTGATGTCTTCTGAAAACTTCAGTGATTCATCAGAGCCGTATTTGGTACACAACATGGTCAATGCAGAACCCAGTCCCAGATAACCCATGCCATGACGACGTTTGCGTATAATTTCTTCCCGTTGTTTCTCCAGTGGCAGGCCATTGATCTCGACCACGTTGTCCAGCATACGGGTAAAGATTTCAACAACTTCACGGAACTCATCCCAATCAAACCAGGCCCGATCAGTAAACGGGTCACGTACAAAGCGGGTCAGATTAACCGAACCCAACAGACACGCACCGTATTCAGGCAACCCTTGTTCGCCACAAGGGTTGGTCGCACGAATATTTTCGCAGAACCAGTTATTGTTCATTTCATTATATTGGTCAATCAGAATGAAACCGGGTTCAGCAAAGTCATAAGTTGATGACATGATCAGGTTCCACAAGCGACTGGCTGGTACCTTGCGCACAATATGACACGCCACCTGCCCGGCACCATTGGAAATATACCCATCCTTAACCGGCCACTCACGCCACACCACCTGTTCGACATCGTGTAAATCGATATCATCAGTTTCAACTTCCTTGCGTGTCAGCGGGAATGCGAGTTTCCACTCAGCATCATGCTTAACTGCCTGCATGAATTCATCTGTGATCAATAGAGAAAGATTAAACTGACGTAAACGACCGGCTTCACGCTTGGCGCGAATGAAATCCATCACGTCAGGATGACCAACATCAAAAGTTGCCATCTGGGCACCACGACGGCCACCGGCAGATGACACGGTGAAACACATCTTGTCGTAGATATCCATGAAAGACAGTGGACCGGAAGTATAGGCACCGGCACCAGACACATATGCGCCCTTGGGGCGTAATGTGGAAAATTCATAACCAATACCGCAACCCGCTTTCAGTGTCAGACCCGCTTCATGCACCTTGTTCAGGATGTCATTCATGGAATCTTTCACTTGTCCGGAAACCGTACAGTTAATGGTCGATGTGGCTGGCTTGTGTGACTGTGCACCGGCATTGGAGATAATACGTCCAGCTGGAATCGCACCATGTCTCAATGCCCACAGAAAACGGGCATACCATTTATCACGCTTTTCCTGGCTTTCTTCTACATCTGCCAGTGCGTGCGCAACACGACGAAAAGTATCATCGATATCTTGATCAACAATACTGCCGTCTTTTGCTTTTAATCTGTATTTTTTGTCCCAGATATCCAGAGATGCTGACTGGAAGGAAACGTCATTAGTACTCGATGTAACTGCCTCAACATGCACACTTTTCATGTCTGCAAGTATCCCCCTATTTTTGTTATTTTTTTAAGTTCTGACGGAAGATAATCTTCCTTACAACAATTCGTGGAACGGCCTGTTTACCACGAAAACTGCTAAAAAATCGCAACCACTATATCTTGTGTCCCGAGCGTGTAGATTATTTATTCCGACCCACCTTGTCAACCACCTAAAAATAACATTATTTACATTAATAATCATATAGTTATGTTATTTTTATTGTGTCCATATGGTTAAAATAAATTTAATTTGCTCAAAATCAAAAACACAATATGTTGTGTTTTCAATATATACCATATCAGGCACATTTCCAGTCCCTGACACGAAAAAATACCCTCACAGATCATGCTGCTGAAATGTCCCCATTGGGACAAAAAACCTGAAAACAAGGGCTTGAAATCACTTCTGATGGTCACATATTCCTCCTATACGGCAACACAAGCCGGAAAATTTTTTTAAAGGAGATACAAGATGACCCTGATTAAATATGACCCATGGCACCGGCTGACTCGTATGCAAAACGAACTAAGCCACATATTCGATACCCGTCTGCCTAGCCAGAATGAAGACAATGTTATAACCAGCGACTGGGCACCGGCTGTCGATATCAAGGAAGAAGCCGATCAATTTGTACTGCATGCCGATATCCCCGGTGTTGACCCCAAGGATATTGATATCCATATGGAAGACGGCATGCTCACCATCAGGGGTGAACGTGAGTCTGAAAAGAAAGAGGAACGCGAAGGCTACAAGCGTATAGAACGCGCTTTTGGTACTTTCTATCGCCGCTTCAGCCTGCCAGATACGGCAAACCCTGAAAAAATCAGCGCCAAAAATAAAAACGGGGTACTGGAAATTACCATCCCCAAACAGGAAAAAGGTCAGGCACGCAAGATTGAAATAAATAGTTAATATTTTCCCTCCCCCTTCGCCCGGTCACTGTTCTGGTATTATTATCAACAACAGCCCGGGTGTTTTTTTGCATGAACCTAATTTTTATCGGGCGGTCATAATCCAGACTCGTGAATTGTTTTATTACTGTAGGAAGGTCAAAAATTTCATGAAAAATCATTATCCTGCGTCTATCAAAAGATGGCCGCTTTTATTATTCCTGTTTATCTCCAGTTTTATGATACAGCCGGCTAACGCCGCCATGCCCGATGCAGTGAATGGCAAACCCTTGCCAACACTGGCCCCAATCCTGGAAGACGTCATGCCCGGTGTGGTCAATGTCGCCACGCGCGGTCATGTACAAATGCGGCAAAACCCGTTGTTCAATGACCCCTTCTTCCGTCACTTTTTTGGAACACCCAACGAAACACCACGTGAACGCAAAACCCAAAGTCTGGGTTCAGGTGTCATCATTGATGCAAAAAATGGTTACATCATGACGAACCATCACGTTATTAATAATGCCGATGAAATAACCATTACCCTGCGCGATGGCCGCAAACTGATCGCCAAACTGGTCGGTGCCGATCCCGACTCCGATGTCGCCATTATTCAGGTAAAGGCTGACAACCTGACAGCCATTCCACTGGCTAATTCAGAACAATTAAGAGTCGGTGACTTTGTTGTTGCAATTGGTAATCCATTTGGTCTGGGACAAACCGTGACCTCCGGTATCGTGAGTGCACTCGGTCGTGGTATTGGTCTTAAGGGTTATGAAAACTTTATTCAAACCGATGCGTCTATTAACCCCGGCAACTCCGGTGGTGCACTGATTAACCTGCACGGTGAACTGGTAGGCATTAACACCGCCATCTTTTCACGCAGTGGCGGTAACATCGGTATCGGTTTTGCCATTCCCATCAACATGGCACACCAGATCATGCAACAACTGGTGGAACACGGCGAAATCAGTCGTGGTCGTTTAGGGGTTGTTGTACAAGACCTGACGCCGGAACTGGCCAATGCCTTTAAATTAAAACAACACAAGGGAGCCGTTATTGCCCAGGTTATAAAAGGCTCACCCGCCGACATGGCAAAACTTAAAGTGGGCGATATTGTGACCAGGGTCAATGGCAAGAAAGTAACCAAATCAGCTGACCTGCGTAATGCGATTGGTTTAATTCGTATTGGTGACAAGGTCACAATGAATATTTTACGCAACGGGAAAGCAAAAACGGTGCAGGCCGTTATTGAAGAACCGCATCAGGACAAGCTGGCAGGAAAAAAGATCCACCCACGCATGCAAGGCGCTATCTTTAGCAATATCGAAGAAGATTCACCGCTTTACGGCAAGGTCAAAGGTGTGCAGGTGGTTAGTATAAAACAGGGCAGTCCTGCCGCCATTACCGGACTCCGCCCCGGTGATATTATCACCTCACTGAATCGTGAGGAAATCAAGGATCTTGCTAGTCTGAAAAAGATTGCACGCAAAAAACAAAAGGCATTACTCATGAACATACAACGTGGTAATACCGCCATGTTTATTGTGATTCAGTAAGATCAAACCGCCTGCGATATTTCCTCAATTGTGAAATCATGATGCATGCCTTCGGCCGCTTCCTGCAGGAAGTGGCCTTGTACAAAATTAACACCGCATTTCCATAACACGGGCAGGCTGGTAGCCTCTTCCACAAATTCAGCCACGGTCTGGCAATCGTAGTGTTTTGCCTTCTCGGTAATAGAGGTCACTTTTGATTGATGC
>DAOVJZ010000215.1 GCA_030632035.1 Granulosicoccaceae bacterium
CCATGATGGTTTGATCGCGCACAGCAAGCGGATCATCCTTGTTGATATCAAGTAAGTTGTTGATCTGATCTACATCGAGCGTATGGGGTAATTTCTTGTCTGTTTTTGGAGCACTGATACCGGTGACAGGATTGTTTTCAACAACAGCTTCCCGTTGCAAATATTTAAAGAAACTACGCAGTGCCGAAAGTGAACGTTGCAGACTGGAACTTTTTAACCCACGACGATGCTCTGATGCGATATATTGCCTGACATGAAATATGTCCAGGTCTTTCCAGTGATCAAGGGAGTTTTTATCACAGTAACCGGAAAATTTTTCCAGTTCAATTTGATAATGTTGGCAAGTATGTTTTGAATAACGCTTTTCGTTCTGTAAATAGGTCTGGAAATTTTCAACCCATGCAGTAGCGTTTTTATTCATGCGTTTTTTCTTCAATAAACGGGCGTAATGTACAACTCAGCAAGTCACCAATATATTGCAGGAACAGGGTACCCATACCAGTATGATAACGATCCTTGTCATGACTCGCGATAGCCAGAATTCCTGTATATGTAGTACCAGATAGCGGTATTAATGCAGCAGACTTTATTTCTTCCTGATGGCTATCAAAAAGGAATTCAATTTGTGATTGTCTGAATTTCCCGCATACCGGCTTGGATTCTTTCAGTATTTTTTCAAATTCTGAAACAGAAGGGTCATTGCGTTCACAAACAATGTTTTCCGGTAATGAACTTAAGTCATCCAGATTTTCTATAAACAAACGTAATGAAACCGTATCTGCGTTGAAATCATTACGTAATGATTCCTGTATTACCTGCACAATATCATTAAGTGTTACTGTTTCCATCAGTGCAACAGTCAGGCGGTGCATACACTTGCTTAATTGATCATTGTCGCGCGCAACAGTGATCAAGTTTTTCAATTCACGTTCAAGACGTTTTTTCTGTTCGCGTAAGGCGGCAACCTGATATTCAACAAGAGAAATGGCATCGCCTGCATAGTGTGGAATTTTTAATGTACTGAGTAACTGGGTGTGGCGGGAAAAAAAGTCAGGATGGGTGCGCAAATAATCTGCAATGGTTTTTTCCTGATCCTGCTCTTTATTATCAAGCCCCTGTTGTGCGCTCATAGTTCAATCACCCCTTCAAATACATATGCGGTTGGTCCGGTGAGCCAGACATTCTTGTTATTATCATTACTACCATTCCAGTTTATCAGAAGATCGCCGCCTTGCAGGCTAACTTGTACATTATTTTCCAATAAACCCCTGCGTATGCCGGTAACGACGGCGGCACAGGCACCGGTTCCACAGGCCTGTGTTTCACCAGCTCCACGTTCAAAAACACGTAACTGGATGTGGCCACGATCAATAATCTGCATAAATCCGACATTTACCCGCTGAGGGAAGCGTGCATGCTGTTCAATCGCTGGGCCTAATATTTCAACGGGTGCAGAATTTATATCATCAACAATCAGTACTGCATGGGGATTGCCCATAGAAATAGCGCTGATCGTGTGGGTATGGCCTGCCACATCAAGATTATATACATCCGCTTCTGCATCTGCAGAAAAAGGAATTTTTGCCGGTTCAAAGACGGGAACACCCATATCTACGCGTATCTGATCATCGCTTTCAATATGTGCTGTGATCACGCCCCCCAGTGTTTCCATGGAAATACTTTTCTTGTCGGTCAGCCCATGGTCATGTACATAACGTGCAAAACAGCGCGCGCCATTACCGCATTGTTCCACTTCGCCACCATCGGCATTGAAAATACGGTAGCTGAAATCATTTTCAGGATTGGCTGCATTTTCGATGAGTAATAGCTGATCACAACCGATCCCCAGATGGCGATCAGCAATAAGCCGGATGTTGGCTTCGGACAGGGAGATGGAGCGGAACAGGCTGTTAATTACAACGAAATCATTCCCGAGACCATGCATTTTCGTGAATTCAATCTTCATGGAGATAGGGTAACTTCTATATGCAGACTTGCAACCCTAAACAGGAAAAATATTCTCACCCTTGAGCAGATCATCGAGTTTTTCTCTTTCTCGTACAATATGGGTTTTATCACCATCAACCAGGATTTCGGCACAGCGTGGTCGAGTATTATAATTGGAGCTCATGGTAAAGCCGTAGGCACCCACATTTTCCACCGCCAGCACATCACCCTCTTCCAGGCTTAGTTGCCGGTTTTTACCAAGCCAGTCACCAGTTTCACAAACCGGGCCGACGATGTCATAGGCTTGTGGTGTTGATGTGCGACTGGTCACAGGCGTGATGGCATGCCATGCATCATACAGGGTAGGGCGCATTAAATCGTTCATGGCCGCATCCACAATGGCAAAATTTCTGTCCTGATTGTGCTTGAGGTATTCAACCTTTGTTAACAGTACACCGGCATTACCCACAATAGCGCGACCTGGTTCTATCAGGATTTCTTTTTTGGTTGCACCCAGTTTTTTCAACAATGCCTGTGCATAGTCAACATGTGATGGTGGAGTCTCGCTTTCATAACGAATTCCCAGACCACCACCCATATCAATGTGATGAATTGTTACACCCTGTGATTCAAGTGTATTGACCAATTGTAATACTCTATCGAGCGCATCAACAAAGGGTTGGGTATCGGTAAGCTGCGAGCCAATATGTACATCAATACCTTTAATCCTGATGCCCTTCATTGATGCAGCGCGCAAGTAAATTGCTTGTGCACTTTCAAACTCAATACCGAATTTGTTTTCTTTCAGACCTGTTGCAATATAGGGATGGGTTTTGGCATCGACATCTGGATTAATGCGCAATGAGACCGGTGCAACCTTGTTATTTGCAATCGCAATATCATTAATATGTTCCAGTTCAGATTCGGACTCTACATTAAAACAGCGAATACCTTTCTCAAGCGCAAATTTAATCTCATCGTTTGTTTTTCCCACACCGGAAAAGACAATATTTTCTGCCTTGCCGCCTGCGCGCAGAACACGCTCCAGCTCGCCACCGGACACAATATCAAAACCGGAACCCTTTTTGGCCAGCAGACTTAGTATGGATAAATTACTGTTGGCTTTGACGGCATAGCAAACAAGATGAGGGTGACTGCCAAAGGCTTTATCAAATGCATCCCAGTTTTCTTCAATGCCATTGCGTGAATAGACATAACACGGTGTGCCGTGTTGTTGTGCTACTTGCTCAAGGTTGGTGGACTCAAAGTAGAGTGTCCCTTCACGTTCTGAAAGGTTTTTCATCATGGGATTAATTAACTGGATTTTTTTTCTTTCTTTTGATCATCAGGCAGATACAGTGGGCCTTTTTGGCCACAGCCGGAAATGGTTAGCATGC
>DAOVJZ010000230.1 GCA_030632035.1 Granulosicoccaceae bacterium
AGCGAGAGTGATTATGCAGCCAACGTGGAACTGGCTGAAGCCGTAGCACCCACGGGTGATCGTCCAAAGCCTTCTGTGGAAATGACCACGGTTGACACTCCCAATGCCAAAACTATCGATGAGCTGGTAGAACAATTTGATCAACCCATCGAAAGAACCATCAAGACTCTGGTGGTTCATGCCAGTGTAGACCTTGAAAACAATGTGGCTGAAAACAATGAGGCTGACAATAATCTGGTGGCACTGCTGGTACGTGGTGATCATGAGCTCAATACCATTAAGGCCGAAAAATTACCCCAGGTAGCCAGTCCACTGGAATTCGCCAGCGAGGAAGAAATTCGCGCCGCTATCGGTGCCGGGCCTGGCTCATTGGGCCCAGTGGAATTACCCATCCCCTGTATTGCCGATCGATCAGTAGCGAACATGGCGGACTTCAGCGCCGGCGCCAATATCGAACACAAACACCACTTTGGTATTAACTGGGAACGTGATGTGGCATTGCCAGAAGTTGCCGACTTGCGCAATGTGCAGGAAGGCGATGCCAGCCCTGACGGCAAAGGTACTTTGTCCATTAAACGTGGCGTTGAAGTGGGACACATTTTCCAGCTGGGACAAAAATATGCCGCAGCCATGGATGCAACTGTGCTGGATAAAAACGGCAAATCAGTGGTAATGACCATGGGCTGCTACGGCATTGGTGTCTCTCGTGTGGTGGCCGCCGCCATTGAGCAAAACCATGATGACAACGGTATCATTTGGCCTGACAGCATCGCCCCGTTTCAGGTGGCACTGTTACCCATGAACATGCATAAATCCCAACGTCTGCGCGATGCGGTGGAAAAACTGCACAATGAGCTGGAAGCAGCCGGATTTGATGTTTTACTGGATGATCGCAAGGAACGCCCGGGCGTCATGTTTGCCGACATGGAGCTTATCGGCATTCCTCATCGCCTGGTAGTGGGTGAGCGCGGACTGGACGCCGGTACTATTGAATACAAAGGCCGTCAAGATGCTGATAAACAGGATATTTCACTCGATTCTGTGATCGATTTTCTCAAGGAAAAAACGCCCAAGACGACATAAAGGGTATGCCCAAATTGCGCCAGATTTCGACTCTATTTTTCCCTGTTGCTCTACTGTTGATTGTTACATCAGCAGCGGTCAGCAGTGTGGTCATGGCAGCCACCACAGAAAAACCAGACGAAGAACTCCGTGATCTACTGGTAAAAACCATCGGTGAGGCTGACAGCTTCGAGGATCGTTTTGATGCCGAAGTCTGGCTTTTAGACATGTCCACCCGGCTCAAATCTCGCATGCCGGATGACAACAAACGACTGGAGCTGCTGAAGAATATTCACTATGAAGCCAACAAAGTCGGACTGGCTCCGGAACTGGTGCTGGCGGTCATTAATGTGGAAAGCAACTTCAATCGCTGGGCTATCTCAAGCGCTGGCGCACAGGGGTTGATGCAAATCATGCCCTTCTGGTTAAAAGAAATTCCACAGGCCGGGGACAATCTTTTCAACGCCCGTACTAACCTGCGTTTTGGCTGCACCATTCTCAAACATTACCTGCAACGGGAAAAAGGAGATTTCCAACGTGCACTTGCACGCTATAACGGTAGCCTTGGTAAGGTGTGGTACCCCAATCGAGTATTTGATACCTTGCGCAAACGTTGGTTCAGGTCACGTTAAGGTTCATCCACTACGCTCAAGGTAAGTGCAAAATATTACCGATTAATAAGCCCGATTAAAAAACACCTGAGGTTCCCATGAAACGTTCAGCCCTCATATTAGCCATACTTTCAATAACGTTATTTTCAGGCTGCAGAACAGTAGCCGTTATACCCGTCAGTACGCACACGACCGTTACACATACTCGGCATATACTCCCGCCACATGCTCCGGCGCATGGTTATCGTCACCACCATAATGATTATGATCTTGTATACGATACTGACTTTGGCGCCTACGTCGTCCTTGGTTATGACGGCATTTATTACTACAACAATTTGTACCTTCGTTTCTACAATGGTTATTGGCAAACTACACCTAGACTAAATGGCACATGGGGTCACGCTGAACATCGTCACGTCCCGGGAAAGCTAAAGGGGCACAGGCGTTACAATTCTCACAACAAGAAGCATCGCAGATATTCGCCGCCGCCTCGTGCACCAAGGCATGGCCATCGACATAGCCACCAGCATGGCGTTGATCTGATATTCGATAGTGGAATAGGCGCATACATCGTTCTTGGCTTTGATGATTTGTTTTTCTTCGATAACCACTACATGCGTTTTTACGATGGATACTGGCACTCTGCAGATCGACATGATGGAAGATGGCTCAGAGCAAATGATAGACGTGTCCCGCACAAACTGAGAAAAGCCAGGAACCGTAATAAAAAAGGATTTATTAGAAAACTTAAAAAACAGTATAGAAAAGAACACCATGAGCACCGCAAAACACGCAATGACCGCAAGCATAATGGGAAACGTGATAAACGAAGGGATCATCATGATGATGACCAGAAAAAGCGCAAGAAAAAAGGCCATGATGATGACGATCACAACAACAACTATAAACAGGAAAAACGCAGCTCGGGATGGCTTCGCTAAGAAGTCATAACCAGCTGTATCAGATTTTTTGTCTTTTCAGAATAAGCACAAATCCCCGGTTAAGGTAATAACTGGGGATTTTTACCTTAAATCATTCAGAACGATTATCCAGCAACTCTGTATCATCATGCGAATAGGCTGGCGAACAACAACACAGTAGTTTCAAGTCCTTATTGCCCGTATTTTCAATACAATGCGATTTTCCAGGGGGAATACAAATTGTATCGCCCACTGTTACTGTAAACTGCTTATCATCCAAACTCATCAGGCCCTGACCTGAAGTAATATGATACAACTCTTCTGTTAGTTCATGTTTGTGTAGTAGCGTGGCTTTACCAACAGGCACCGTAGCTTCTGCCAGACTTTGATTCTTCACGCTCAGGCTCTTAATAGCCTGATTCATGCCC
>DAOVJZ010000188.1 GCA_030632035.1 Granulosicoccaceae bacterium
TAATGAGGTTGGTATGTTTGCCTTGCCAGCCAAGCCCGGCATTTTGTGCAATTGCCTTTTCCATTACCGGCGCACTGTCGACAAATACGCGATAATTAAATTCTCCGATGGCCTGTTCTATTTTAGTAGCCAGTTTTTGTAAACGCTTGCGCATGAGTTTGTGATAATCACGACCCAGTGCATAGCGTGAAATATAGGCAAGTTCGGGATTGTCCAATACAGCTTTTTCATCTTCAGGTTCATCAGGTCGGTAATTCATGCGCACAGAAATAATGCGTACCGTACCGGGCAGGAGCATATCGGGTCTGGAACGTTTCACGCCGTGTTCGGCCATGTAATGCATTTCACCGTGATAACCTTTATCCAGCCAGTTCATCAGACGGGCTTCACCATTTGCCAGATTAGTATCACTAATACCGGTTTGCTGAAACCCCAGCTCCTGTGCCCACTGGCGGATATTGTCGGCCAATGCCGGCATATCAGATGCTGTGTTTTCAGAAAAAGGAGAGGTCATGGTTATTCTGCGAGTTGTGGTCGTTAATATGATAGTTTAGCATTCAATACAAAGGCCTCATAAAATTATTAGGGACATATATGCCACTTTCCAGCAAACATAAGCACCCCTTGCCCTTGAGCCTGTTTCGCGCAGATCAGGTACGTGAACTTGATCGGCTAACCATTGATGAATATCGCATCCCCGGTTATGAGTTGATGAAGCGCGCGGGTGAGGCGGCTTTCAACATCCTGCGTGAGAAGTGGCCACGTGCTCATCGTATCGTCGTTTTGTGTGGTGCGGGCAATAATGCCGGTGATGGTTATGTGCTGGCACGTTGTGCACTTGAGCAGGGGTTTGATGTGTCCGTCATGCCATTCAAACCAGTTGATGAATTGACAGGCGATGCACTCAAGGCGGCACAGGATTATCAAAAACTGAATGGACAACTGATCCCGTTTGAAGTTTATCAAGCTGATGCCAGCGATGTGATCGTCGATGCCTTGCTCGGTACCGGCCTTGAGCGTGAAGTTGAAGGTGAATTATTTTCTGCCATTGAAGTAGCCAATAATAGCGTGGTGCCCAAACTGGCACTGGATATTCCATCTGGTCTACATGCCGACACCGGCAATATCATGGGCGCAGTCATTGAAGCCGATGTCACGATCAGTTTTATTGGTGTGAAGCAGGGCATGTTTACCGCCAGTGGTCCGGATTGCTGTGGCCAGATAATTTATAACGATCTACAAGTGCCGCATGAAGTGTTCATGCATGTAACACCATCGGCAACCCGCATCAGTCATGGTGTACTGGAACGTTTGTTATGGAAACGCCAGCCTTCTTCACATAAAGGCGACAATGGTCGCATTCTGATTATCGGTGGTGATCACGGCATGATGGGTGCGGTAGGTCTTGCTGGTGAAGCTGCTTTGCGAGTCGGTGCCGGCATGGTCATGATTGCAACCCGACCTGAACACACAGCGGCACTGACTTCGGCACGACCTGAGCTAATGTGTCACGGCATCGAGAGTGTCAACGATTTAAACCCGTTGTTACAACGTGCCGATGTGATCGCGATTGGTCCTGGTCTGGGACGTGATCACTGGGGTGCACAATTATTAGGTAAAGTACTCGAATATGATTTACCCATGATCGTTGATGCTGATGGCTTGCGTTTACTGGCACAGGAAAACACGCGGCGTGATAACTGGATCCTGACACCGCATCCGGGTGAGGCAGGTGCATTACTCAACAAGACCAGCGCTGAAATTCAGCAAACACGTTTTGAATCAGTAAAAGAACTACAACAAAAACTGGGTGGTATATCGATTCTGAAAGGCACTGGCACTTTAATTCAAGCCGATGAGCCACTGACTTATCTTTGTGATGCCGGTAACCCCGGAATGGGCACAGGTGGTATGGGCGATGTCCTTACCGGAGTGATCGCCGGACTACTCGGACAAGGACTCGATCTGGAAGATGCCAGTCGTGTTGCAGTGTATGCGCATAGCACTGCGGCTGATCGTGCCGCCGTGCGTGGTGAACGTGGTATGTTGGCCTCGGATTTGTTTCCACACCTGCGTTCCCTGGTGAATCCGGAATAGAAGCTTTATTTAAATAATACAGGTTCGCCAATAAATGCAGTTATTCATCCCCAATGAAATTGAAATGGAACAACTTGGCGCACAATTGGCAAGCCAATGTGCCGATGGTTGTCTGATTTTCCTGCAAGGTGATCTGGGCACCGGCAAGACCACGCTCACACGCGGTTTTCTGCAATCCATGGGGCACACGGGCAACGTAAAAAGCCCAACCTATACACTGGTCGAGCCTTATGAGTTAAATGGGCAACAGGTCTATCATTTCGATCTCTATCGCATGGGTGATCCGGAAGAACTCGAATATCTGGGCGGGCGTGATTACTTTACCGAAGGTAATATTTGTCTGGTGGAGTGGCCGGAACGGGGTGAAGGCTTTTTACCGAAACCTGACCTCATGATTGCGATTGATTACCAGAATGAAGGCCGAAAACTGTATATTTCCGCCGATACTGAACGTGGACAAGCCATTCTTGCCACAGTGGGCCAATAAACCTGATATTCTAGTCAAGATTCCCCACGTATCTCATTATAAAACAACACTTTTTAGCTTGAATATTTGTGATCAGCGACTAACCTTTCATATAAGTTCATGAACATAATAATAACGGGGTGGGGATGAAGTTTTTCTACACAGTCCTGCTGACATGCTTTTTCTCGATTGCACAGGTCAGTGCGGT
Source organism: Granulosicoccaceae bacterium (assembly GCA_030632035.1). GTDB lineage: Bacteria > Pseudomonadota > Gammaproteobacteria > DAOVJZ01 > DAOVJZ01 > DAOVJZ01. The sequence continues at coordinate 2,772 of DAOVJZ010000188.1, forward strand.
TGAGGTAAACGGTGCACGTATCTGGAATGCGCCGGACAATACCCGCCTGGTCTTTGACGTATCCGGCAACGTTTCACACAAGGTTTTCACACTCAAGAATCCCGATCGTATCGTCATTGATATGAGCGATGTCGTTCTAAAGTCATCGCTTAACAAAGTCCCGCTAAAAGATTCCCACATCAAGAGTATTCGCAGTGGCCAGCGCAAGGGCAAGGATTTACGCATTGTGCTGGACATGAAACAGCGTGTTCAACCCAAGAGCTTTGTACTCAAACCGAACAAAAGTTATGGTCACCGGTTGGTACTTGATCTGTATAACACCAAAAAGAAATCAGTCAAAACGACCAAAACCATCCAACAGGTTACGAAGGGAAAACTGCGTGATATCGTGATTGCGATTGATGCAGGACACGGAGGTGAAGATCCCGGTGCACGCGGCTACAGTGGCACACGTGAAAAGCACGTGGTACTGGCTGTGGCACGAGAGCTGGAAAAGCTTGTCAAAAAAGAAAAGGGCATGCGCCCGGTTATGATCCGCAAGGGTGATTATTATCTGAAATTGCGCACACGTATGCAGAAGGCGCGTCAGCAAAAGGCCGACCTGTTTATCTCACTCCATGCTGATGCATTTCGTGATCCGCGCGCCAAAGGTTCATCGGTTTATGTGCTGTCACCACGTGGTGCAAGTAGTGAAGCGGCCCGCTTCCTGGCTGAAAGTGAAAACTCGGCTGATTTAATCGGCGGTGTCAGCCTCGACAGTGATGATGATGTATTGAATAAAGTCCTGCTCGACTTATCACAGGCCGGTACTATTGATGCCAGTCTTGATGTGGGTGGCGAAGTCATCAAGTCATTGCGTGGTGTAGGCAAGGTACACAAACGTACCGTACAACAGGCCGGTTTCGTTGTACTCAAATCACCAGACATTCCATCTATGCTGATTGAGTTGGCATTCATCTCCAACCCACAGGAAGAAAGGAAACTCAAAAGCAAAAAACACCAACGGAAAATGGCCAAGGCCATTTTTAAAGGTGTGAAACGTTACTTCAACAA
>DAOVJZ010000141.1 GCA_030632035.1 Granulosicoccaceae bacterium
AAGAAAAAGACAACCAAGCGTAAGGCTAGCAAGAAAAAGACAACCAAGCGTAAGGCGACTAAGAAGAAAGTAAGTAAGAAAAAGACAACCAAGCGTAAGGCGACTAAGAAGAAAGTAAGTAAGAAAAAGACAACCAAGCGTAAGGCGACCAAGAAGAAAGCCAAGAAAAAAGTTACCAAGAAGAAGGCGACCAAGCGTAAAGCAACGAAAAAGAAGGCAAAGAAGAAGGTAGCTAAAAAGAAAGCGACCAAGCGTAAGGCGGCAAAGAAAAAGACTAAAAAGAAAAAGAGAAGGTAATTAGTCGTAGTTTAAAAAGGCGGTTCATAGCTTGTTATGAACCGCCTTTTTTTTGTCCGTGTTTTTCCAGCCATAGATCAATTTTCCCCCAAAACCATTCTAACCAGCGTTTATACCAGGCACGATGTTTCCATGAGTCATAGGTATATTCTTTGCTTTGCACGAAGTCTTTTTCAAACAGTTGGGCAATGTCTTGTGCAAAAGATTGATCATCAACCTCCTGATTGGCTTCCAGATTCCAGCGTAAATTCCACCGATCAATATTACTGGAACCAATGGATACCCACTGATCGCAAAGTAGAACTTTTGCATGTAGGAAACGCGGTTGATATTCGTAGATACGAACACCGTGGCGTAATAGCCGGGTGTAGTAACGACGTCCAGCATGTCGAATAGAGGGATGATCGGTATGTGGACCGGGTAACAACAATCGCACATCTGTGCCATTGTGTGCTGATTGCTTGAGTGCGCGGATCAGTTTCCATGATGGCACGAAATAGGCTGTTGCCATCCAGACTCGTCGTTCAGCCTGGCGAATGCGTTTTAGAAATGAACGTTTTATTTCAGTTCGTGTTGCACCACCGGTTGAAGTAACACGACCGGACTGTGTGCCTGTATCTGTAATATTGGCAACTGAATAATCGGTTTTACTTTTTATCCATCGATTCCAGTTTTCAAAAAACAGTGTTTGCCAGTCAGTGATGACAGGTCCCTGTATTTCAATCATGACCTCATGCCAACCGGATAGTTTTTTGTAAGCGGTATTAAAGTCATCTGTTATACCAGTACCACCGGTAAAGGCAATACGGTCATCAACGATTAACAGTTTTCTGTGGTCACGAAAAAGATTGCGGCGAAACTTGCCGTAACGCAGTGGATTAAAAAATGTCAGTTTAACATTGCTACGGGCTAATATTTCACGATCCTGTTTATGTAAACCACGAGCACCATAGTCATCCAGTAAAATAAATACCTTTATTCCTTGTGCCGATTTTTTGATCAGTGTATTAATAAATTGGTCGGCTGTTTTTCCGGATTCGATCAAATACATCTCAATCAGGATTTGATGTTCTGCCTGATGAATGGCCTCCAGCATGGCAGGTAGAAATACATCACCATCATTCAAAAGGCGAAAGCGGTTATTGTTCCGCCACGGAAACTGGTAATGGCTGATTTTGTTATTTAGTATCGACATTTTTCCAGAAGCAAAAGAATGCGTTAATATAGATAGCCATAATAAAGAATCTTACACAAATTATAGTGAAACAGATATTCAATACATTTTTTGATATATGCCTGCTCCGTGCAGGACCTCAGGATGTGCCGTTTACCCGCCATCTTTTGTTTGTATTGCTGGGTCTACATGTGTTGGTCGGAATCTTGTTGGGTTCCTTAAGTTATTCTTTACCTACAGCTATTGCATATGGATTCACCAATATGCTGGTTCTGGTCGTGTTATTACGTGCTGTATTGATGGTAAGAAAATTACCAGAGAGATTTAACCAGACCTTATCGGCTATGGCTGGCACAGATGTCATTATCGGGGTGATAGCATGGCCTATCAGTAGCTGGATGGTTACAGCCCGTGATGCGGGAAGCGATGTGGGTGCACCAGCCTTGTTGTGGTTGTTGCTGGTGATCTGGAGCCTGACTATTATTGCCCATATCTTGCGTAATGCCTTGTCAGCCCCATGGGCTGTGGGTGTTGTGCTGGCGGTTCTGTATTTCTTCATTGGCTACAATGTCAGTATTACCTTATTTGAACCACTTCCGGTAAAGTAACCCCATGCATATTCATATTCTTGGCATCTGTGGCACTTTCATGGCTGGTGTGGCTTTGCTTGCGCGCGAGGCGGGTCATACCGTGACGGGTAGTGATGCCAATGTTTATCCTCCCATGAGCACTCAGCTGGAAGCACAGGGCATCACCCTGAAAGAAGGCTACAAACCAGAGCATTTGGAACCGGCACCGGATATGGTCGTGGTTGGGAATGTCATGTCGCGCGGTAATCCGATGGTGGAAACTATTCTCGAGAAAGGACTGCCTTATGTTTCAGGTCCTGAGTGGTTGGGAAAATATATTCTGCAAGATCGTTGGGTATTGGCAGTTGCAGGAACACATGGCAAGACAAGTACGAGCAGTATGCTGGCATGGATATTGGAGTATGCCGGACTTACACCGGGTTTTTTGATTGGTGGTATTCCACAAAATTTTGGTGTGTCGGCGCGTTTGGGTAATACCCCGTTTTTTGTTGTCGAAGCTGATGAATACGATACGGCTTTTTTTGACAAGCGTTCCAAATTTGTTCATTACCATCCACGTACTTTGATATTGAACAATCTGGAATTTGATCATGCCGATATTTTTCCGAATCTTGATGCGATCAAAACCCAGTTCCATCATCTGATGCGTACTGTACCCGGTAACGGTTTGATCGTAGCCAATGGCGAAGAACAAAATATTAAAGATGTACTTGATATGGGCTGCTGGACACCGGTTGAATATTTTGGTGATGGCCAATCGGTTTGGCAGGCAGGCGAAATCAATAAAGACAGTTCATTCGATGTGTCTCTTGATAATAAATTACAAGGGAAAGTCCAGTGGACATTAAGTGGCCGCCATAATCAACTCAATGCACTTGCGTCGATTGCAGCGGCACGTCATGCCGGTGTTGCGGTGGATGTTTCACTTGAGGCATTAAAGGAATTCCGTAATGTAAAACGGCGCATGGAATTACGTGCTGAAGTGGAAGGCATCAAAGTCTATGATGATTTTGCCCATCACCCAACAGCCATTGATACTACCTTGCAAGGCCTGAAAAAGGTAATGGATAAAGGACGCATCATTGCTGTACTGGAACCGCGTTCCAACACCATGCGCATGGGAGTGCACAAAGATTCATTAGCAGACTCACTTAAAACAGCAGATGAAGTTTATTTGTTACAGCCAGAAGATTTGTCGTGGGATTTGAAAGCCAGTCTTAATGGTTCCAAAAATATTCATGTCCTTCCATCCGTTGAGAATATTGTTAAAGAAGTAAAAACAATAGCCCAACCCGATGATCATATTGTCATCATGAGTAATGGTGCATTTGGTGGTATCCACCAGAAATTAATTGATCAATTGAATAAAAAATAATGCTATCAGATAAACAAAAGACGATTTCACTAGCCATCACCGGCGCTTCCGGTGCGGCCTATGGTTTGCGTTTACTTGAGTGTTTGTTAAAGGCCGATATAAAAGTTTATTTAATGGTGTCACCTGCGGCACAGATTGTGATTGCAACTGAAACCAGTTTGAAAGTGCCGTCACAACCTAAAGAAATACAATCCTTTTTTATTGAACACTTTAATATTAATTCAGAACAGTTGCAGGTGTTTGGCAAGGATCAATGGATGTCACCGGTGGCCAGTGGTTCCAATGCACCGGATGCGATGGTTGTCTGTCCCTGTTCTATGGGTACATTGTCTGCAATTGCGTGCGGTGCCAGTAACAATCTTATAGAGCGTGCGGCTGATGTCATGATCAAGGAAAAACGCCAGTTAATTCTTGTGCCACGTGAGACGCCATTTTCTCCTATTCATTTGGAGAATATGCTGAAACTGTCACAAGCCGGTGTCATTATCATGCCAGCCAATCCCGGTTTTTATAATGAGCCGACTCAAATAGAGGATCTGGTGGACTTTATGGTGGCAAGGCTCATGGATCATTTGCAGCTTCCCCACGCCCTGAGTAAACGTTGGTTTGACTAGACCCAAAATATAAGTATTTTCCAATATCCCATCAATTTTATTGAGGGATTTTTCCCTCCAGCCGATAAATATCCCAGACCTGTTGTACAAATAGCAGGTGAAAATACAAATAATAATGTGGGTGTACTGGGGAGAATCAGGAGTAACTGTATGAAAAACAATTCATTTTCCCGTGTGAAAACGCTTAAAACAGACATCATGTTCAGGTTGGTATTGTTATTTGTTTTCTCGATAGCGGTTGTGTTTAGTCTGATGATTTAAAGGGTGAATTGGAAACTGTTTATTTATCGATAACGGTAAGTTTCCGTAATATAAAGCACTTTTTATTTAGTTGAGATCACTCCTTACAAAGCCTGATTTCTCATCTACAATTTCTTGATGCATGCTTCTTTGCATTCATTGAGGGAACAATATCATGAGAGTCAGCGAACTTTCCGAGTCTACCGGTGAAACGCCGGAGATACTTCAAATTCCAATTTTTCCACTGAATGCGGTTTTATTTCCTGGTGGTGCATTACCGTTACGTATCTTTGAGCCACGCTATCTGGATATGATCAGTCATTGCCTGAAAAAGGGTACAGGTTTTGGTGTGTGCCTGATCAGTGAAGGCAAGGAAGTGGGCATGGCTGCCCAGACTTATGAAATTGGCACACTGGGACATATTTCATATTTTCAACGCTTGCCTGATGGTTTGTTAGGTGTAACGGTACGGGGTGATCAGCGTTTTCGTGTCATTAGTGAAGAAGTACGGCCCGATCAACTGACGATTGCAAAAATTGAAATGATCCCGAATGATTCAATTCAGCCACTTTCTGATGATATGCACCGGTTTGTCGACTGGCTAAAGGAAACACTCGAGCAAATGAGCGATCCCTATTCCAGAGTCCCCAAACATTATGAAGATGCCGGTTGGGTCTCCAATCGATTATCAGAATTGCTTCCGATACCA
>DAOVJZ010000122.1 GCA_030632035.1 Granulosicoccaceae bacterium
AGCCAATCAGGATCCTGTTACTTTATTGGCTAATCGCCGTAGTTTTAACGCAAGATTACAACAATTGTTATCTTCACCAGATCAGTTTGTGTTTGGTGCTTTATTCCTGTTACAGATCCCGAAATTCAAGCAATTCAATGACAAAAAGGGACATGAAAGTGGTGATGAACTATTACGTGATATCGCAAACCAGCTCAACATTTCCTGTAAATCCCTGAACGATCTTGTGATTGCCCGATTGGATGGTGCTAGTTTTGCTATCGTGGCGGGTGACTTGACCCCCACAGAAGCAGAACAACAGGCAGACAGCATCATGCGGGATTTAATACAATTCCAGAATATTAATGGTAAAAATGCGGCAACCAATATGGGTGTTGTTTATTACGATAGTCGTAAAAATGAAAAACGCACAACAACTGAACTGTTATCAGAAGCCGATATGGCGCTGCGTGCAGCACAAAAGCAAGGCGCTTGTAAGTGGCACATGTATGCCAGAGAAAAGCTGGGGCAGGATGAGATATTTACTGCCCGTAAATGGAAGGAAATTTTGGAGCGAACTATTGCATCACATGGTTTTACTTTCCATGGACAGCCAGTGGTTTCTGCGCAAACCGGGTTGGCACAACAACGTGAAGTTCTTGCTCGCATCAAAGATGGTGATTCACATTATGTTCCTGCTAACGTTTTTATGCCGATGGTAGAACGTTGGGAGCTTTCAATTGATCTGGATATGTCGATCATTGAATCTGTTATGAAACACATGAAAAATCGTCCGACAGAAAGTATTTGTTATTCCATCAATATTTCTCCTGCCTCTATCCGCAGTCGCCGTTTTGCAGACTGGTTAGTTAAAAATATTATTGAATCAGGTATTACACCTGATCGGTTACACTTTGAAGCCTCAGAAAATGGAGCTATTATTGATCTTGAAGCCTTGCATGCCTTTGTTGAAAAAATAAGGGCAACAGGTGTGGCATTTTCACTGGACCATTTTGGCACTGGCTTCCGATCGTTTGGTTATTTACGAGATCTGAAACTACATGCAATCAAGATCGATGGTAGTTACATTCGTGGTATCGATCTTAACAAGGATAATCAGTTCTTTGTGCAGTCGTTGGTAGAAATTGGCCATAGCCTTGGGATCAAGGTGGTAGCTGAATCAGTTGAGACATCAACAGAACTGGATGAATTGAAACACCTTGGTGTGGATAGTATTCAAGGGTATGTCAATGGCAAGCCTGAACCTTTGAAATAGGCTCCAATACTATTTAAAGACAGAGACGCTCCCTTCACCGCGTGGATCGCTGGCCGCATATACTTTGTTCTGTTTTTTATCCCACATGATAGCCTGCATATTGCCATAACGCGCATATGCGTCACCATAAGGGGATTGCAATTTTTTTAATTGATGTCCCATTCTTGTTAATTGTTTTACTTCATCATTAGTCATTGCATCAGGTTCATAATAAACAGTATCAGGCAAATACTGGTGATGGTATCTCGGCAAGTTGACCCATGAGTCCGGTTTGTTACCCGCTTTAAAATCCAGTGCAGCTAACAGCACCATAGTAATAATACGACTGCCGCCAGGGGTTCCTAGTATTGCAACATGATTATCGGTTTCCAGAAAAGTAGGGGTCATACTGGATAAAGGACGTTTCCCTGATTCAATTGCATTAGCTTCTGCACCGACCAGTCCATAAGCATTTGGCACACCGGGCTTGGCAGAAAAATCATCCATTTCGTCATTAAGTAATACACCGGAATCACCAGCAACCAATCCTGAACCAAACGGGTAGTTAATGGTTAATGTTGCTGCAACACGGTTGCCTTGTTTATCCAGAACAGAAAAGTGTGTCGTATGATGAGATGAATCTTTTGTTTTCACGCCCGGCAAAGTATTGCTGGGTGTTGCTTTTTTGGGGTTAATGCTTGAACGCAATTGACTTGAGTAGTTTTTGCTTAATAGTCGTGATACAGGGATTTTAACAAAATCAGGATCACCCATATAGATGGCGCGATCACGATAGGCGCGACGCATGGATTCAATTATTAAATGTTTTTGTTGAACTGGTGTAGCTTTATCAATGTTATATCCTGAAAGGATATTCAGCATAGACATGAGTACGATGCCGCCTGATGAGGGTGGGGCGGCGGTTGTAATCTGCATGCCGCCAAATGTACCTGTGATTGGTTTGCGTTTTTTTAGTTGATAGTTTTTTAAATCTGACAATTGCCAAATACCACCGGCATTGCGCACAGCATTGACCATTTGTTTTGCAGTTTCACCCTGGTAAAAGCTCTTGCCATTGGTTTTAATAATCGCTTCCAGTGTTTTGGCAAGCTGGGGTTGTTTGATCTTGTATCCAAGTGGAGGGACGTCATTGTTATACAAAAATATTTGTGCCGAGTATTTATAACGTTGCAGCAATTTTAAACGAAATTTTGCCCAGCGACGATAACGCTCTGTTACCTTGAACCCCTTCCTTGCATATTGAATGGCGGGAGCCAACGTCACGGAAAGTGGAAGTGTTCCATGGTTTTTTGCCAGATACACCAATGCGGCTGGAGTGCCCGGTATACCTGCTGATAATGGTCCTTCCATTGAAAGCGAAGAATCAACCTCAACCTCCCCATTTTTATCAAGATACATATCACGATGGGCTTTGGCTGGCGCAGTTTCGCGCGCATCCAGCATGACATTCTGTCCATTCACATCATGTAATAGAAAGAAGCCACCACCACCTAACCCGGATGAATAGGGTTCGACAACTGCAAGGGTGGAAGCTACTGCGATAGTGGCATCAAAGGCATTACCCTCCAGCCTAAGAATTTTTTCTCCTGCCTGTGTGGCCAGCGGGTGTGCTGTGGCTATGGCAGAAACCCCTGGTTGCTGACAATAACCGCTTGTCGCAAATAAGTTCAGGAAAAAAATTATCAGTAATTTTTGGGGTATATTCAAAATATATTATTAGATGGAATCTAGACTCGACAATATATATACTTAACTGCATGTTTTTGCAAGGTAATTTACATAAAGGAAATAATTGGCATATAGGGATATAATAGAAAGAGTTGCCAAGACTATAATTATAACAAACCGTTTGGGGAACAAGGATGTCACCATGACAATAGGCAAGGTAGGAAAATATGATAGAAGTATTATTAGTGGACGACCACCATCTGGTTAGAACTGGCATAAAGCATCTATTAAACGATGTGCCGGGGCTCAATGTAACAGGTGAAGCAGATACCGGGGAAGATGCGGTTGGGTTTATAAAGGACAATAAACCTGACGTTGTTTTGATGGATCTCAATATGCCGGGTATGGGCGGACTTGAAGCAACACGCAAGCTCTTGCATTTAAATCCCAAACTTAAAATTATTATTGTAACCGTTTACGGCGATGATCCCTTTCCTGCGCAATTAATGAAAGCAGGAGCATATGGCTATGTGACCAAGGATTGTGATGCCGGTGAATTGGTAAGAGCGATTCGTCGTGTCAATGACGGGCAGCGTTATATTAGTTTTGAAGTAGCACAAAAACTGGCGCTGACTTATATTCCGGGACAAGATAATACATCTCCCATTGAATTGCTGACGGATCGTGAGCTTCAGGTCATGATGATGTTGGTAAAGGGATGTAAGACACAGGATATTTCCGATCAATTATGCATCAGCCCGAAAACAGTCAGCACCTATCGTTACCGCCTCTATGAAAAACTGGGGGTTGAAACTGATGTTGAGTTGGCTCATCTGGCATTAAGACATGGTATTCTGGAAAACAGCCCTGAAAATCCTGATAAAGAAAACAGTATTAATTAACATCTCTGGCCGGTTTGTTGCCGGATAATAGCCTATGACAACATCTACCGGTTTTGATCCCGATTGCAAACGCTGTAAACGATTGACCAATTTTTTAACCGAAAGCAAAAAAAAATATCCAGACTACCATTGCGCTCCTGTTGCCCCTTTTGGCTCAAAAAGAATAAAACTGCTTATTGTTGGATTGGCACCGGGCTTGCACGGCGCCAATGCGACTGGTCGTCCTTTTACCGGGGATTATGCCGGTATCCTTTTGTATGAGACCTTGTACAAATTTGGTTACAGCAATAAACCAGTTTCAGAATCACTACAGGATGGATTGAAGTTAAAGCAATGCCGTATTACCAATGCGGTAAAATGTGTGCCGCCTCAGAATAAACCTACCGGTGAGGAAATGCGTATTTGCAATGAGTTTCTTCAAAAAGAGTTGTTAGAGCTCACGCCTGGAACCATTGTGCTTGCACTTGGCGGTATTGCACATAACGCTGTCTTTCGGGCGCTTGGGTTAAAACAAAAAGACGGTAAATTTGGACACTGTAATATTCACAATCTTCCTGATGGCCTGACTTTAATCGATTCCTATCATTGCAGTCGTTATAATACGAACACCCGCCGGTTGACAGAAGACATGTTTCATTCTGTCTTTAAAGAGATAGGCATACTCACTTCCTGATATGACCAAAAATAACTTCGACGCCAAGGCATTCATTAAAACATTGCCGGGCAAACCCGGTGTGTATCGCATGCTGGATGAGGGTAATAATGTTATTTATGTCGGCAAGGCACGTGATCTGAAAAAACGCGTTTCCAGTTATTTCACACGTGGGTCACAGGGTGTGAAAACCAAAGCCATGGTGGGGAAAATCCGTAATATTGATATCATAATAACCCACACTGAAAATGAAGCCCTGATCCTTGAAAACAATCTCATCAAGGAGTTGCGACCCAAATACAATATCTTGTTACGTGATGATAAAAGCTATCCTTATATTTATCTTTCTAATCATCCTTTCCCTAGATTGAGCTTGCATCGTGGTACCAGGAAAGCGAAGGGATATTATTTTGGTCCATATCCCAGTGCTGGTGCAGTCAGGGAAAGCCTGAGCCTTTTACAAAAACTGTTTCCAGTGCGGCAGTGCGAAGATACTTATTATAAAAATCGCACACGCCCCTGCCTGCAATATCAGATCAAGCGCTGTACTGCACCTTGTGTCCAGTTAATAAGTGAATCAGATTATAGTGATGATGTGCGCCATGCGATGATGTTTCTTGAGGGAAAAAGCAATGCTGTCATTGATGAGTTGGTAAAAAAAATGGAGCAGGGGTCTGGAAAACAGGAATATGAAACCGCTGCGCGTTATCGTGATCAAATAGCTTCACTTAAACGGGTGCAGGAAAAACAATACGTCAGCGGTGATGATGGTGATTTTGATGTGGTGACTTGTCTGATTAAAAATGGTGTCGCCTGCGTTCAGGTAGTCTTTATTAGGGGTGGACGTCATTTGGGTGATAAGACCTTCTTTCCAAGACTTACATTAGACTCCGTTGAGTCTAATGTGCTCGGTGCATTTTTACCTCAATACTATTTG
>DAOVJZ010000001.1 GCA_030632035.1 Granulosicoccaceae bacterium
GTGTAACCAATCACTGCACAAGTTGTGCTAACCACAAAACAGCCTAACAGGAAGGGTTCCCATACATGGGCGAGCCCGGTCATGAGCCAATCCACGGTAGGTTCAAAGTGAAACTCATTAGCTGGTGCCTGGAGTATCCAGGTGCCGACGAGATAGCAGAAGTAAAAAATAGGTGGAATCGTTATCGGGTTTGATATCCATACCAGCGCAATAGAGACAATCAGGTTGGCTCGAAAAATAATAGCAATAGCAGCAGTTGGTATCATCTGGAATGGTATGGGGACAAAGGCCATGAATAAACCAATGGCAAACGCATTGGAAGCTGAACGTCGATTCAGGTGAAACAGGTTGGGATCATGCAGTAATGTGCCGAAGATTTGCAGGTGTTTATGTTCCCTGACCTTTCGGTGATCCGGCATAAAGCGTTTTATGATTTTCTTTGCCATTGAACTACGTTAGTATTTCATTTGATGAGTAATATTATCATCTATTTTGACAAGGAAGGACAGAACCAACCATGCGATCAGGGACGCTCGTATTTCTGGCAGGTATCCTGCTGTTTAATCAATTACCGGTATTACCGGAAGAAAATCTACGTTATTTGCTCGTGGCTTGTCTGGGTCTGGTTTATTTTCGACCAGTACGCCTGCTTGCATTGATGGGCGTCGGATTTTTCTGGATGCACTGGCATGCGGCAATACTCCTTGCCCAAACTTTACCCGTCATTCTGGAAGGTGCCGATGTTATTGTTGAAGGGGAGATAATTTCTGTTCCTCAACGCCGTGATCGGCGTACCCGTTTTGAATTCGATGTAAAACAACTAACTCATAAAAACAAAGACATTCCTTTTGCAGGACGTGTACGTTTGAGCTGGTATGAAGACTATCCTGATTTAAATGCGGGTGATGAGTGGCAATTTACAGTTCGGATGAAACGTCCACATGGCTTGATGAATCCCGGTGGGTTTGATTATGAAAAATGGTTGTTTCAAAAACATATCATAGCAACCGGCTATGTGCGTAGCAAAAGTGGGTATCAATTATTAAACAGCGATCCATACCAGCAATGGATAAACCGGTATCGGCAAGATTTAAAACACCATATCAATAACGTATTAAAGAACAATTCCTTTTCAGGAATATTGCAGGCACTTGCCGTAGGTTTGCGAGATGACATTCCACCGGAACAATGGAAAGTATTAACACATACCGGGACTAATCATCTCATGGCGATCTCCGGCTTGCATATTGGGCTGGTAGCGGGATTGATGTTTTTTGTTACACGCTGGTTGTGGTCATTACCGGGCTTTACTGTGCTGTGGATGCCTGCCCAGCGTGTGGGTTCAATCGCTGCCATGATATCGGCCGTTATTTATGCCACTATGGCCGGTTTTTCTATTCCAACACAACGTGCCTTGATCATGTTGCTGGTCGTGTTGTTATCGCAATGGTTTTATCAACGCCGGCAAGCATCGCAGGTACTGGCGTGGGCGTTACTTATTATCCTGATTTATGATCCCTTGTCAGCTATGCAGGCCGGTTTCTGGTTGTCGTTTGGTGCAGTGACGGTGATTTTTTATGGCATGGGTCGTCGTATTTCCTGTCTTGAACAACCGGGCATGAATAAATGGTGGTGGAAATGGGGACGTGTGCAATGGCTGGTTGCGATTGGTTTAATGCCCATTATGCTGGTGTTGTTTGGTCAGATATCAGTCTATGCGCCCGTTGCCAATCTGGTGGCTGTCCCGTGGATGAGTATTCTGGTGGTACCGTTTACGTTGCTGGGTGCTGTGTTATCAAAAGCGTTTCCTTTTATGAGTACGTTGTTGCTGGAGACAGCGGCTAGTTTGCTGTCATGGCTGTGGTGGTTTTTACAATGGTTATCTGAATTACCGGGTGTTTTATGGATTCAGGCAATGCCACCTTTATGGACGGTCATATCAGGTATTGTCGGGATTGTTTTTATTCTGGCACCAAGAGGTATTCCAGCGCGTTGGTTAGGTATAGTTTGGTTGTTGCCATTGTTTTTATGGAAGCCATTATTGCCCAATGAAGGTGAGGCATGGGTAACATTGCTGGATATAGGGCAGGGTTTATCGACCGTGGTGCAAACCCGGCATCATGCCTTGGTGTTTGATACTGGACCAAGCCGGGGTAGTTTTGATACCGGTGAGTCAGTTGTCATTCCCTTTTTGAGGCAGTCAGGGATTCAACGTCTGGATAAATTGATCGTGAGTCATGGTGATAATGATCATGCGGGTGGTACGGGGGCTATTTTGTCCATGATGCCAGTTGGGCAGGTGCTGAGTAGTGAAATATTGAATATCAATGTAGAGAGCGAGACATGTTATGAAGGGCAAGGCTGGAACTGGGATGGGGTTACGTTTCAAATATTGAACCCACCGCGCACAAAGCAGTTCAACGGGAATAATAATTCCTGCGTATTAAAGGTGGCGGCAGGTGGAAAAAGCATTTTGATGACCGGTGATATTGGTCGAGTGGCTGAGGTGAAATTAATAAAAGCATACGGAAATGATCTCAAATCCGATATTCTGGTGGTTCCGCATCATGGTAGTACTACTTCATCCACAAGGGACTTTGTAAATAGGGTAGCCCCTGAATTTGCTCTGTTTTCAGTTGGATATCGCAATCGATATGGCTTTCCCAAGCAAAAGGTGGTCAATCGCTATCATGAGTCAGGGAGCCAAATGCTGGAAACAGCGGATCAAGGGGCGATTAGCTTCAAATTGAGTGTGAACAGTCCATTGGTAGCACGGTCATATCGTCAGTCAGAGCGACGATATTGGCATGGTAATGCTCTGGAATAATACTTTATGAAAAGTCCTATCTCTGCTAGATTAAGGGAAAATTATAAGATGAAACATACAGTTGGGAGGTAAACAATCTCGTGTTAGAGCTAATCAAGGCAGGCGGCTGGTTAATGGTGCCGATTTTGCTCTGTTCCATTATTGCGTTGGCGATTATTGGTGAGCGTCTCTGGACATTACAACGTAAGCGGATTATTCCTAAACATCTGGTAGCCCAAATCTGGCATTGGTATAAAAACAACCAGATGGATGCTACACAAATTAATGCAATTCGTATGAGTTCACCGCTGGGGCGTGTACTAGCTGCCGGTATTGTGAACATGCATCACTCGCGTGAGATTATGAAGGAAAGTATTGAGGAAGTAGGGCGTCATGTAGTACTGGAGCTGGAACGGTTCTTGAATACGCTCGGTACGATTGCAGCGATTTCCCCTTTGCTCGGATTACTCGGTACAGTAATTGGTATGATCAAGGTCTTTACTGCGATCACAACCTATGGTGTGGGTAATTCCGCAATTTTGGCGGGTGGTATTTCAGAAGCACTAATCACAACGGCGGCAGGATTGACTGTCGCTATCCCAAGTCTGTTTTTTTATCGCTACTTCCGTGGCTATGTGGATTCATTGGTGATCTCGATGGAACAAGAGGCATTGAAGATGATCGAAATTATGCATGGTGAACGTGAAGAAGATGATGCTGATGCTGAAGGCAGTGCTTAATGAACCTGCGCAATAATGATCGCAGGTCACGTGAACCGGAAGTCAATCTGACATCATTAATCGATGTTGTATTTTTGTTACTGATCTTTTTTATGGTATCGACCACATTTACACGTGAATCTGATATCACGATTGATTTACCGCAATCCAGTTCAAAAGAAGTGGCCGAAGATAAAAAACCACTTGAACTGATGATTGATGAACGTGGTCTCTACTTTATTAATGAACAGAGAGTAACGAATACCAGTACTGATATGCTAAAACGTGCATTAAAAAAAGTGACAGCTGATATGAAAGATCCCAGATTAGTGATTCGTGCTGATGGCAAGGCACCGCATCAGTCAGTCATTACAGCTATGGATGCAGCGCGTCAGATGGGTATTGTGAAAATTACCTTTGCCACTCGTCAGGAAGACTAAAAAGGCACTCTCCACACATCGTTATGTCCACTCAAACTGAATCTGGTCTCAAAGTCTATCGACGATTATTGAGCTATTCAATGTCATATTGGCATCTGTTTCTTGTTGCAGTGCTTGGTATGATTGTGATGGCGGCGACAGAGCCGGCTTTTGCGGCATTGTTTCAGCCAATGGTGGATGGCAGTTTTGTCAAAAAAGATCCAGATGTAATTAAAACCATGCCGTTGTTGATTCTTGGTATTTTTGTATTGCGTGGTGTAGCCAGCTTTATATCTAATTATTATATGAATTGGATAAGTCGACAAATTATAAAGCAATTAAGAACCAGTATTTTTGAACACCTGTTGTACCTGCCTTCCAGTTTTTATGATCGAGCTTCATCTGGTCGAATTTTATCGCGCATGAGTTTTGATGTTGAGCAGGTATCTAATGCGGCAACAACATCACTGACAGTACTTATTCGTGACACATTGACAATCATTGGGTTGCTGGCATGGATGTTTTATCTAAGTAGCTTGTTAGCACTTATTTTTCTTCTTGTTGGGCCTGTTATTGCCTTGTTGATTACTTATGTGAGCAAGCGTTTCCGCCGGATCAGCTCCAGAATCCAGCATTCGATAGGGGGGGTTACCCAGGTTACGCAGGAAACTGTCAATAATTATAAGGTAGTCAAGATATTTGGTGGTCAGAAATATGAAAAGAAACAATTTGATAATGTTAATGAGTACAACCGCAAACAATATATGAAGCTGGTTGTTACTAATGCGATTAGTAGTCCAGTGGTGCAAACTATAGGTGCCTGTGGTTTATCGATCATTATTTATCTTTCCACAATGGAAAATATGCTGGCAACATTTACACCAGGCACATTCATCTCTTTTGTAATGGCGATGGTGATGTTAATGCCGCCTATCAAGCGCCTCACATCAATTAACTCAGCTATCCAGCAGGGGATTGCAGCAGGTCAAAGTATTTTTGGTTTTCTGGATGAAAAGCAGGAACGGGATACTGGAACGCAGGAAATTGATATTGCCAAAGGGGATATTGAATACCGTGGTGTGTCTTTCACTTATGCAACAGGTCATAACAAGGCACTGGATAATATCAGTCTTAATATTGAGTCTGGCAAGACAGTTGCCTTTGTCGGTCAGTCTGGTAGCGGCAAGACGACGCTGGTTAATTTATTACCAAGACTTTATTCTGATTATGAAGGTGTAATTATGCTGGATGGTCATGATATCCATGACTTGAAATTAGCCTCCTTGCGCAGACAAATTTCATTAGTGAGTCAGGATGTCACACTATTTAATGATACGGTCGCCAATAATATTGCCTATGGTTTTGAGGAACCAGACAGGGAAGCAATCACCAATGCAGCACGAGCGGCCCATGCGCTGGAGTTTATTGAAAAAATGCCGGATGGGTTGGATACGATGGTGGGTGAAGATGGCCTGTTATTATCAGGAGGACAACGCCAGCGTATTGCAATTGCCCGTGCGATTTTAAAAAATGCACCGATTTTGATTCTGGACGAAGCCACTTCTGCGTTGGACACAGAGTCAGAGCGTCATATTCAGTCTGCACTGGATGAGTTAATAAAAAACAGAACCACATTGGTGATCGCACATCGTCTTTCAACAATTGAAAAGGCCGATAAGATTGTTGTTATGCATGATGGCAAGATTGTTGAGACAGGCACTCATGACGAACTACTTGGTCAACAAGGTTACTACACCAACCTCTACAATATGCAATTCAAGGATTGAACTATTTCATGTTCCGCCCGGATAAATACTGGTATAACAACTCGCTATATATAAGGGCATTGCTTCCATTATCGTGGTTATTTTGTAGCGTGGTGAAATTACGCAGGCTGGCTTATCAATACGGCATCAAAAAGACACACTATCTGGATGTACCTGTGATTATAGTAGGCAATATTACGGTGGGTGGTACGGGTAAAACACCAACCGTTATCTGGTTAGTGAATTTTCTGAAAGGTGAAGGTTATAGTCCGGGGATTGTTTCCCGTGGTTATGGCGGAAAGGCAACACACTGGCCGCAACAGGTTCGTCCAGACAGTGATCCGGTTATTGTTGGTGATGAAGCTATTTTGTTAGCGCATCAGAGCAAGTGTCCAGTGGCGGTTGGCCCTAAAAGAGTGGAGGCCGCCAGAGCATTGCTGGAATATGAAAACTGCGACATTATTATTTCAGATGATGGTCTTCAGCATTATTCGCTGGGTCGTGATATTGAAATTGCATTGGTTGATAGCATACGTCGTTTTGGTAATGGCCATTGTTTGCCAGCAGGTCCTTTACGTGAACCGGAAGAACGTATGGAGGAAGTCGATATTATTGTTGCCAACGGTGTGCCTGGCCCACACGAATTTGGTATGCGCCTTGCGGGAATACGATTGGTTAATGTCAGTGATTACACACAGCAAATGAACCTTGAGGATTTACGTGGGCAAACTGTCCATGCTGTTGCGGGTATTGGTTATCCAGAGCGGTTTTTTAACCATCTGAACCGTGCCGGCCTTGATGTGATTGAACATCCTTTTCAGGATCATCATGTCTTCAAACCGGAAGATCTGGATTTTGGCGATGACCTGCCAGTGATCATGACTGAAAAAGACATCGTAAAATGTCACCGTTTTACCCAGTCTAACCACTGGTACTTGCCTGTAAAGGCCGACCCTGATCCCAGATTGGGTGAACGCATTATGGGGTTGTTAAAGCAGGTTTCCTGACATCGTTTTTTAGCTCCTGATGCGTGAATATGATAGAATTCGCGTACTCAAACCTTAAATCACAGCGTAAAACCCCATGGATAATAAATTACTCGATATTCTGGTATGTCCTGTTTGCAAAGGCCCACTTGTTTATAAAAAAGAACAGGGTGAATTGATTTGCAAGGGCGACAGGCTTGCCTACCCGATAAAAGATGACATCCCCGTCATGCTGGAACAGGAAGCAAGAGAACTGCCCGCTGAAGAGGAAGTTTAATGACCTTTCGTGTCGTGATCCCTGCGCGTCATGCTTCGACGCGTTTACCTGGTAAGCCTCTGCTTGAGATTGCGGGTAAGCCCATGATTCAGCATGTTTACGAACGTGCGCTTGATTGCGGTGCAGATAGCGTTGTGATCGCAACCGATGATGAACGTATCCAGAAGGTTGCAGAATCATTTGGTGCAGATGTGTGCATGACATCACCCGATCACCCATCAGGTACAGAACGTTTAGCCGAAGTCGTGAGCAAGTTGTCATACGATAAAGATGACATTGTTGTTAACGTACAGGGAGATGAACCATTGATGCCAGCAAGTCTGGTTGAACAGGTTGCAGAATTGCTGGCGCAAAGCAATAGTGCTGATGTTGCAACCTTGTGTACGCCCATTCTTGATGGGAATGATATTTTTAATCCCAATGTTGTGAAGGTAGTAACAGATAAAGAAGGTAATGCGCTTTATTTTAGTCGTGCACCGGTTCCGTGGCATCGTGATGCCTTTGCTGAAGAAAAAGATATTGTGCTGGATGACAGCGTCTACTTTAGACATATCGGGTTATATGCTTATCGTGTTTCATTTCTTAAAGATTACACCTCTTTAACACCTTCACCACTGGAAATAATTGAATCACTCGAACAATTACGGGTGTTGTGGCATGGACGCAAGATTGCAGTGGCCAATGCGTATGACATACCAGGCCCCGGTGTTGACACTATCGAAGATCTGAAAAAGGTCGAAATGATTTTGTCTGATAATTAATTGTGGAGCTAATATGATCAAGGTACTTTTTGTCTGCATGGGCAATATTTGCAGATCACCAACAGCAGAAGGTGTATTTACCCATTTGGTTCAGCAATCGGGGCTGGCAGATCAGATACAGATCGATTCTGCTGGTACTCATGCCTATCATGTCGGGCATGAACCCGACACCAGATCGCAAAAGACGGCCAAAGACAGGGGAATAGACATAAGCCATTTACGAGCCCGCTGTGTTTCTGATGGTGATTTTTATGAATTTGATTATGTACTGGCGATGGATCGGGACAATTACCAGATCCTGCAGGGGGTTTGTCCATTGGGTGAGGAACATCGGCTCAAACTGTTTCTGGAATACGCGCCTGATATACCAGAGGATGAGGTGCCTGATCCTTATTATGGTGGTCCAAACGGGTTTGAGCGCGTAATGGATATGATCGCGATTGCCTCAGAAGGGCTACTTGCAGAAATTCGTACCAAACCCTGATGGCTTGTCTTTGGTAGCATAAAAAAAACGACGTAGCTAAATGGCTACGCCGTTTAACTAACCACCATTTGGGAGGGGGTGGTTGGGGATAGTAAAGATGAGCTTAATATAACCTAGTGTTTTTGTCAAGAATACCGTAGTAATACTGGTGTTTTACAAAAGTAGTTTCCATACAAGCAGATACAGAGCCTAGGCTCTATTCCATGTATAATCGCATCTTTGTTGTGATAACAGATAAAAGCAGGACATCCTGAATGAATAAATTACGGGCCGGAGTCATAGGCGTAGGTTATCTGGGAAATTTTCATGCCCAGAAATATGCAGAACTGGAAGATATTGAATTGGTAGGTGTGGCCGATGCCAGTATGGAACGTGCCGAAGAGATTGCTAAAGAACTCTCAACCGAAGCATTTCAGGATTACAGTGAATTGATTTCACTGGTTGATTTGGTTTCTATTGTTGTTCCCACTGATTTACACCATAGCATTGCACGCGAGTGTCTGAATTCTGATGTACATGTCCTGCTCGAAAAACCAATCACGGTAACGGTTGAAGAGGCAGAAGAACTCATCAAATTAGCGAATGAACGTAAAAGAGTATTTCAGGTAGGCCATCTGGAAAGGTTTAATCCAGCCATCATGGCACTGGATGGTAAACTGAATAATCCGATGTATGTTGAATCTCATCGTTTGGCACCATTCAAGATTCGTGGAACCGATGTGAATGTGATTATGGATCTGATGATTCATGATATAGATATCATTTTGAATCTCGTGCAAAGTGAAATAAAGTCAGTCAGTGCTGTGGGTGTGCCGGTATTATCTGCTGATGTAGATATTGCCAATGCGCGTCTTGAGTTTGCTAATGGTTGTGTGGCTAATGTAACGGCCAGTCGTGTTAGTCGTGAAGGTATGCGCAAGCTTAGAGTGTTTCAGCCTGATGCCTATTTTTCTATTGATTACAATGATCGCGAAATCACGATGGCAAACAAGAAAAGTGATGAACTGGATGAGCAGGGCGTTCCCGTTATTTCGGTTGAAAAAGAAACCTTTGAACAAGCCGATGCATTGATGAGTGAAATCAAGGCATTTATTGACTCCATCAGAACTGGTAAGCCTCCAGTTGTAAGCGGTGAAGATGGCAAACGCGCACTTGAAATAGCGCTTACCATTAACAAAGATATCAAAATTACAAACGATGCCTCACAACTGATGGCAACATCCCAATAATTGAAGGAAGTTTTACGTGTCTAAGTTAAATATCCCAATGGTTGACCTGAAAGGGCAATATCAATCACTCAAAAAAGAAATAGATAATGGTATTCAGGATGTATTGAATGCTACCAGTTTCATTCTTGGTCCTAATGTACAGGCACTGGAAAAAGAAGTAGCTGATTATTGCGGTGTCAAACATGCGATTGGTGTTGCATCGGGTACGGATGCCTTGCATCTGGCATTACTTGCCGCTGATATTGGCCCCGGTGATGAAGTGATTACTTCACCCTTTACCTTTATTGCCACGGCAGAGGCCATTGCCTATGTTGGTGCGAAACCTGTCTTTGTTGATATCAATCCAGATACATTCAATATTGATCCTGCCCTGATCGAAGCAGCGATTACCGATAAAACCAAAGCAGTAATGCCAGTACATATGTTTGGACAATCCGTTGATATGGATCCGATTGCGGCTATTTGCAAGAAGCATAAACTCAAAATTGTTGAGGATTGTGCGCAATCATTCGGTGCCGAGTATGGCGGTAAAAAATCCGGTGCCTATGGTGATCTGGGTTGTTTTTCTTTCTTCCCCAGCAAAAATCTGGGAGCCTTTGGTGATGGCGGTATGGTTATTACCAATGACGATGCCATGGCAGACAATGTGCGTATGTACCGTAACCACGGTAGCAAGGTGCGTTATTATCATTCATGCATTGGTTACAATAGTCGTCTGGACGAAATGCAGGCAGTAATTTTAAGAGTAAAACTGAAACGCATTGATGAATTCAACAGTAATCGTTACAACAATGCACAGGCCTATACAAACAAGCTAAAAGATTCTGGTATTACCGCGCCGTTTGAAGATGGGAAAGGAACCCATGTTTATCATCAATACACCATAATGCATGACAAGCGTGATGCAATTCATCAGGCATTAACAGAGCGTGGCATTGCTTCAGCGATTTATTATCCTGTGCCTTTGCATAGACAGGAAGTATTTGCTGAAGATTACAAGAATATCAGCCTGCCAAATGCAGAAGCAGTATCTGAACGGGTTGTTTCCTTGCCTATGTTTCCTGAACTGACTCAGGAACAGATACAGCAAATAATGGAAACAGTGCTTTCTGCTATTTAGTACATGTCTGACATCCATCCTACCGCAATAATTTCTTCCGAGGCCAGTATTGGCAAGGATGTTTCCATTGCACCCTATGTTATTGTTGAAGGAAATGTTTCGATTGGCAATGGTTGCAGGATTGGTTCGCACAGTGTCGTAAAAGAATTTACCCGCCTGGGAAATAACAACACCGTACATGAGCATGTGGTACTTGGCGGTACCCCGCAGGATTTCAAATTTTCCCAGTGTGAAAGTTTTCTGGAGATTGGGGAGGGCAATGTCTTTCGGGAAGCAGTGACCGTACACCGTTCTAATACAGCCGGAAAGAAAACAGTGATTGGCAATAATAATTATTTGATGGCCAATTCGCATGTGGCACATGATTGTATTTTGGGTGACAACATTATTATGGCCAATGGTGTGCTATTGGGTGGCCATGTCACAATTGAAGATCGTGCATTTTTATCCGGAGCAGTTACTGTGCATCAATTTTGCCGGATCGGCACCATGGCGATGTTGGGTGCCAGTGCACGTATCAATCAGGATTGTTTACCCTATATGATTATTGATGGTGCACCAGGTCGTGTGCGCGGACTTAACCTGATAGGGTTGAAGCGAGCTGGTTTTTCAAGAGATGAGATTAGCAGTTTGAAACAGGCAATGAAAACATTGTTTGGTTCGGGGGAGCTTGATGAAAAACTGGTTGAGATAAAAAAAGTGCCTTCTGAGCAGGTACGGCATCTGGCTGGTTTTATAGAAACTTCTGAGCGAGGGTTTGCTCACAAAAGTCGTTAGATAATTTTTATTCCAGCGCTAATATCCTGTGTCCGGCTATACGAAAGGGAGTCTGATTAAGGCTGTGTTTCTTCTACTTTCATAAAAATACGATAGTTATTTTCATTTCTTTGGCGAGTTTTATAAATAATGCTTGATGACTCCTGGCTGGACTCTTCATTTACGCCGCCAATCTCAATCCATTTACCAAGTTCGCCCCTGACACTTGTATGCATGGCTTGCGTATTGATTACCCCCCCACCAGTCTTGCTTAGACTTTCTTTTTTGGGGCTGATATCAACAGTGACCATTTTCCCCCTGACACGTGGCAGGGCATAGAAACCTGAAGTGACATCTCGATAACGAATACTGTCTTGAGTAACAATATTATTACCATTACTGATAACAGTACGTTCAGGTAATGGAATGGCTTTACCTGTTTGTATATGAGCAACATTGCCTTCCAGCACTCTAACCTGATAAGTATCAGCTTCATTATCTCTGGCAGCAGTTTGATTTATTTTTATTCTGATACGAGTACGGCCATCTACTGATTCAATTTTCTCGTCGGCTGCAATAGTTGCCTCGTCACTGATTTTCACCTGACCTGAGATATTGGCATTGAGTTCTTCGAGGTTAATATTGGAGCCATGTTTAACAGAAATAATCAGTGATCTGGGTGATTTATCCAGCTTGTTGAGTAGTTTTTTTATTTCAGCCATCTTTGAAGGAGTGGCTCTGATAATCAGCTGATAGCCAGTACCCGTTATCGCAGTATTATTATCCATCAGCGGCTTTAAAACAGGGATGATTTCCGAGCTGGTTCGGCTATGAAGCTCGATAATTTCGATACTGGTTTTTTCCGCCAGCGTGATGGGACACTGAACCAGCAGTAGAATGAATATCAGGGGAATAAACAGGTTTTTCATGGTGATTTAAAGATAGATTCTTCTGAGGTTAGGGTCAACTTCTGCGGTTTCCCATACATCGGTAAAAAATTTGGTTTTCTCTCCTGCTTCCAACGGGGTATTAAAGTTTACGATACCTTCATAATGGTCTGATAGGCGTTTATATAACAGGCCGGTGTTATCTGCAATCAGGAAGGCGTCATTAAATTCCTTGTAGTCATAGCCAGGTTTACGTAACTCGATATAGCTACTGAGTCGTTGGCTGAGCTCAATCATCCTGTGACCTTCACGAATACAGCGGAAAGAGTCTTGTATCAGGATACGGATCCTTGAATATTTACTGCGCATAGCCAGTTGTGTGAGGGCAAAAATAAATTCAGGTGTGTCATAAATGACAGGCTCCAGATCACGGGTAAAAATATCAAGTGTACGGCGTGCTTGCGAGGCCATTGATAAAGCCAATGAACTGTTATCACTTTTCCTGTTAAATGAAATGGCATCACCGGTTATCCCCAGCTTCATATTTTCTACGTCTTCCATTCATACGACCCATACATACATATATTCACATTAAAAACAATAGGTTATAGACAGTGTTGTGTCAAAAATATTAGCTACTTTCATAAAGAATATATATCTTATGTCGATATATTCCCTATATATAAGAAAAAATACCCCGATGCCTGTTTTATATTTTAACCAATTGAAAATACAGCGATTTGATATCGTTTTAATCGGGAGCCTGAGGTATCGGACAATATGAAGCTTTCGATGAGCAGGAAACGGATTCCCCCATATAGTCAATTTATCAATTTGCATCAGAACATGCAGAAGCATTGTTTGTACACATTTTTTCAGTGAGCGTAGCTTATTCTATTTGGCAGGAACTTTAATTAATACTAATGAACTTTTTTAAACATCTTTCGCTAATGCAGAAAATGCTTCTGCTCATTATTGGCACTGGCCTGATCGGTTGGACAGTGCTTGACAATATAGAGAGCCGGAAACTGACAAATATTTTTAATGAACAATTGAGTCTGCGTTTTAAGCAACAGGCGATAACGGATAGGCACCAATTTAATGAACATGTTAAAAGTTATAGTAAGACATTAAAAATCGTTACAAGCCTGAATTCAGTGCATAAATATTTGACCACTAATAATTGGAAGAACAAAAACAATAAAGTATTAGTACACAAGACTCGTCCTGAATGGCTGCCTAATACATCGGTAATGCGTTCTTTAATCCATCCCCGAGTATTTATGATGTTCGATGACAAAATGAAGTTATGGGAAATTTATCATGCCCGTGAAGAATATCTTCCAGAACACCTGATAAAACCAACAAATAGTCTGCTTGATGCTAGTAATGGGCAGAGTTTTGTTACGTGGTTTGATGGCAAACCTTATGTTGTGACAAGCGAAAATATTTATGATGAAAAACGAAATTTATTGGCCACATTATTATTTTCATCACCTATTGATAATGAATTTCTTATTCGATCACAGGGAGTATTAGATGATAATATTGTTGTTATTCTTGGAGAGGACAAGGAAACTATTATCGCCAGTAGTAATCCGGCAGTGATTAAGGCCGGTATTTCAATTGAATCTATGAAAACAAGTCATATGAGTGTGATGGATAAGTTGTTTGATTATGGCATGTCATCATTCCCAATTAATTTTGTCTCATTAAAGTCCACAGATGAAGTTAAATCTTTAACTAAATCTGTTATCAAGATGGGTAGACAGGAAGGTGTTATTGTAACAGCAGTATTTGTTGGTTGTTTTGCTATTATTCTAATTTTGATTACCCGTCGGGTGGAAAATATTGGCACTAAAATAACAGAATTCTCTCGTAAAACACTTAATGCACAGGAACAAAAATTTGAGAAAGGTGATCAGCTATTTGTTCTGGAACAGCAGTTTCAGGCGCTCACGCAGGAGGTTGTAAAAGGACGGGAAGATCTCAGGCGTGAAGCGGCAGAGAAGATTTTATTGATAAGGGATAATGTTGAAGAAAAGGAAAAACAACTTGAATTGCTTCAATCAACCACGGGTGTTTTAGGGGTTGGTGTTATTGTTAAGAAACAGGATGGCAACTATGAACCAGCAAATGATCAAATGGAACGGTTTATAGAATCTTGTGGTGATATCCAGTTATTTATTCCAAAGAAAGGATTTAAAGAAGAAGAGCATCATCTGCATGATGATAATGATGATGAGCGTATTTTTAATATCAGAAATATGGGTGAGTTATCAGGCGAAACCGAGATTTATCTGGTACAGGAAATAACCGAATTAAAGGCAAAGACCAGAGCACTGGAACATCAGGCATTACACGATAGCCTTACCGGATTGCCAAATCGTGCTTTATTATATGAGCGGTTTGAACAAGTCATTCGTATGGCGCAGCGTGAATATAAAATGGTAGCACTGTTTATGATGGATCTGGATAGATTTAAGGAAGTGAATGATACATTAGGACACCATTTTGGTGACCTTCTTTTACAGGAAGTGGCCAAACGTTTACGTTATACATTACGAGATTCAGATACTGTAGCTCGTTTTGGTGGTGATGAATTTGCAGTACTACTTATTGTTCCAGATGAAGAAAAAATTGTTGGTGTTGCAAAAAAAATAACAGATTCTATTGATAAGGAATTTATTATTGAAGGTCATACTATCAGTACAGCGATCAGTATCGGTATTTCCGTATTTCCAAATCATGGTGAGGATCCTAATGTATTAATACAGAGAGCAGATGTTGCTATGTATGTTGCTAAACAGGCACATACTGGTTTCTCTTTTTATGATCCAAGGCAGGATCCACATAGTTTAAACAGACTTTCATTAATGGGTGATTTACGCCATGCCATTGAGAAAGATGAACTGGTTCCGTATTTTCAGCCCAAGATTGATATGGTAACGGGCAAGGTAACCGGATCAGAGGCACTGGTAAGGTGGCATCATGAAACAGAAGGATTTGTACCTCCTGATATGTTTATTCCTATTGCGGAACAAACAGGTTTGATAAAACAGTTAACATACTGGGTTGTTGACAAGGCTATTCATCAATGCGCTCGTTGGCGCAGGGAAGGGATAGAAGTTGATGTATCTATCAACTTGTCAGTACGTAATTTACAGGATCCGAGTCTGGTTGAGTATATAGCTAAAATTATATCAATGTGCGGAGTTCAACCAGAATGGATTGTATTTGAAATTACCGAGAGTGCCATCATGACAAGTCCTGCTGATGCACGTAATACGTTAGACAATCTTGACAAGATGGGGGTTGGTCTTTCCATTGATGACTTTGGCACCGGACATTCTTCACTTGCCTATTTGAAACAGCTACCAGTGAAAGAGATCAAGATTGATAAATCATTTGTTACTGATATGCTGAAAGATGATAATGATGCTGTTATCGTTAGAGCCACAGTGGATCTTGCTCATAATCTGGGTCTTAAAGTTGTTGCAGAAGGTGTGGAAACAAAAGACGTAATGGATATGCTGGAAATTCTCGATTGCGATACCATACAAGGTTATTACATTAGCCCACCTATGCCGGCAGACAAATTCACACATTGGTTCAAGTCTTCACCCTGGGGTGGAGGGGATAGTAAAGGTACTGGCAAGATAGGTAATAATATACGTAGAATAAAATAGCTTAAATATTTTTAGCTTGTGCTGCCGCATTCCCAATATAATTCGCAGGCGTCATTTCCAGTAAACGTTTCTTTGCATCATCCGGAATATCCAGATTATTAATAAACTTTTGCAGGCTTTCACGTGTGATACCTTTGCCGCGTGTCATTTCTTTCAGTTTCTCATACGGATTTTCAATGCCATAACGACGCATGACGGTTTGTACCGGTTCGGCCAGTACTTCCCATGTGTTATCCAAATCACTGTTAATCGCATCGGGATTGGCTTCAAGTTTACTAATTCCTTTCAGTGAAGATTGGTAGGCAATTATTGAGTGAGCCACACCTGTACCGAGATTACGCAATACAGTTGAGTCAGTCAGATCACGTTGCCAGCGAGAAACAGGTAACTTGTTGCTCAGGTGATTGAAAATCGCATTGGCAATACCAAGATTGCCTTCAGAGTTTTCAAAATCAATCGGATTGACCTTATGCGGCATGGTGGAAGAGCCGACTTCACCCGCAATCGTTTTTTGTTTGAAATAACCCAGTGATATATAACTCCAGACATCACGATCAAAATCCAGCAGGATATTATTAAAACGTGCTACCGCATCAAAGTATTCTGCAATGTAATCATGTGGTTCAATCTGGATAGTGTAAGGATTGAATTGCAAGCCCAGATCAGTAATGAATTTTTCAACAACAGCAGGCCAGTCAATTTCAGGATAGGCTGACAAGTGGGCATTATAGTTACCTACCGCACCATTCATCTTGCCTAGCAGCGGTGTGTCAGAGAGTTGCTCACGTTGGCGTTTTAAACGATAAACCACATTCGCCATTTCCTTGCCCAGTGTCGTGGGTGAAGCAGGTTGTCCATGCGTACGCGACAGCATAGGTTGTTCAGCCTGCTCATGTGCCAGTTTGGTAATGGCATCAATGACTTCATCCATTTGTGGCAAGAGTGCCTGTGTACGTGCCTCGCGCAACATCAATGCATGAGAAAGGTTATTGATGTCTTCAGATGTACAGGCAAAGTGAATAAATTCACTAATACTTTCCAGTTCATCGTTGCCGGTGATCTTTTCCTTCAGAAAATACTCGACCGCTTTTACATCGTGATTGGTTGTACGTTCAATATTTTTAACACGTTGCGCATCTTCAACACCAAAGTCATCAACAATCTTTTCAAGCACATTATTGGCATGTCCGCCCAGAGTAGGGACTTCCTTGATATCAGGATTGGCAGCCAGCATTTGTAACCAGCGGACTTCAACCAGTACGCGGTGTCGGATCAGTCCGAATTCACTAAAAATGGGTCGCAAGTCCTGAGTCTTGCTACCGTAGCGGCCGTCAACGGGAGAAATTGCTGTTAATCCTGAGAGTTCCATTACAAATACCAGTTTTAAATGAGAGCCAAATAATACACCAAAATGGGTGGATTTTGTTATTTTTCATCATGTTCCATGCCCTAAAAGGTATCCTTTCACACGCGCAGGCGGTAAAATTGCCGGCTCGAATTAAATACGCAAAACAGGAATAGAGCAGTGCTAGAGGCTTATCGCAAACATGTCGAAGAACGGGCGCAGGAAGGTTTGCCGCCGTTACCCCTTAATGAAGAACAGGTTGTTGAACTGGTTGAGCTGGTAAAGAACCCGCCCGCGGGTGAGGAAGAGACCTTGCTGGAATTGCTGGTTCATCGAGTGCCACCCGGTGTTGATAAATCTGCTTATGTGAAAGCCGGTCTTCTTTCGGCTATCGTAAAGGGTGAAGCAACTTCTCCACTCATTGATAAAAAACGCGCTACTGAATTGTTAGGAACCATGTTGGGTGGATATAACATTCAGTCATTGGTTGATCTACTGGACGATAAAGAACTGGCTCCAATTGCGGCCGATGCACTTTCCAGCACCTTGCTTATTTTTGATGCCTACTATGATGTTGCCGGGAAAGCAGCCAATAACAGTTTTGCCAAACAGGTGATCGATTCATGGGCCAATGCTGACTGGTTTACCAAACGTACATCTATGCCGGAAGAAATTACTGTCACGGTTTTCAAAGTACCAGGTGAAACCAATACCGATGATTTGTCACCGGCCTCCGAGGCATGGAGTCGTCCCGATATTCCATTTCATGCCAAGGCCATGTTGATTAACAAAATGCCGAATGCGCTTAGCACTATTGATGAACTAAAAGAAAAAGGACACCCACTGGCCTATGTTGGTGATGTAGTGGGTACCGGTTCTTCACGCAAATCAGCAATCAACTCTGTACTTTGGCATATGGGTGAAGATATCCCTTATGTGCCGAACAAGCGACAGGGTGGTGTTGTACTGGGCGGCAATATTGCGCCGATCTTTTTTAATACCGCAGAAGATTCCGGTGCATTACCCATTGAATGTGATGTCACTAAAATGGAAATGGGCGATGTCATCAAGATCCGTCCCTATGATGGCAAGATCACAGATGAATCTGGTAACGAAATTTGCAGTTTTAGTTTGAAACCAGTCACTATGCCGGATGAAGTTCAAGCCGGTGGTCGTATTCCACTTATTATCGGGCGTGCGTTGACTGACAAAACCCGTGAGGCATTGGGTCTACCTGCTTCTGACGTATTCCAGCGTCCGGTTGCACCAAAGGATTCAGGCAAAGGTTATACACTGGCACAGAAAATGGTGGGTCGTGCCTGTGGTGTGGAGGGGATTCGCCCCGGTACTTATTGTGAACCCAAGATAACTACAGTGGGTTCACAGGATACAACCGGTGCCATGACTCGCGATGAACTGAAAGAACTGGCTTGTCTCGGTTTTTCTGCTGATCTGGTCATGCAGAGTTTTTGCCATACCGCTGCTTATCCAAAGCCGATTGATATTAAGCTACAGCATGAATTGCCTGAGTTTATCCAGACCCGTGGCGGTGTTGCGTTGCGTGCTGGTGATGGTGTGATCCATTCATGGCTTAACCGCATGTTATTGCCGGATACAGTAGGTACAGGTGGTGATTCACATACCCGTTTTCCGATGGGCATCAGTTTCCCGGCTGGCTCCGGCTTAGTCGCCTTTGCTGCGGCTCTGGGTGTAATGCCACTGGATATGTCTGAATCAGTGCTTGTGCGTTTCAAGGGCAAGATTCAGCCTGGTATTACCTTGCGTGATCTGGTCAATGCGATCCCTTATGTTGCGATTCAAAAAGGTTTGCTGACAGTTGAAAAACAGGGCAAGAAAAATATTTTCTCCGGTCGTATTCTTGAAATTGAAGGATTGCCTGATCTGAAAGTAGAACAGGCGTTTGAACTGTCCGATGCCTCTGCCGAACGTTCTGCCAATGGCTGTACTGTGCATTTGAACAAGGAACCAATTATTGAATACATGCAATCCAATGCGACCTTGCTGAAATGGATGATTGCCAATGGCTATGGTGATGAACGCACTATCCAACGTCGTATTGATGCTATTGAAGCATGGCTGGCTGATCCACAATTACTGGAACCGGATGCCGATGCAGAATATGCAGAAGTGATCGAGATTGATTTGAATGAAATCAAGGAACCGATCCTTGCATGCCCAAATGATCCAGATGATGTGAAACTGCTTTCCGAAGTGGCCGGTACAAAAATTGATGAGGTCTTTATCGGTTCATGCATGACCAATATTGGTCATTACCGTGCAGCAGGTAAAGTACTGGAAGACAGTGCCGGTATTCCAACACGTCTTTGGGTGGTGCCACCCACACGTATGGATGAACACCAGCTGATCGAGGAAGGTTATTACGCCATCTTTGGTAAGGCCGGTGCGCGTACCGAGATCCCGGGTTGTTCATTGTGCATGGGTAATCAGGCGCGTGTTGCCGATGGTGCAACTGTCATGTCCACTTCAACACGTAATTTCCCGAACCGCATGGGTAAAGATTCAAATGTGTATTTAGGCTCGGCGGAACTGTCTGCAGTCTGTGCCAAGCTGGGGTATTTACCTAAACCGGCTGAATATATGGAAGCCGTCAAACATCTGGAACCAATGGCGGGAGAGATTTATCGCTATCTGAACTTCCATGAAATAGCGGAATATCAGGAAGTGGCTGAAAAGGTAATCCCGGTTACTGTAGCCTGATTCCCGACATTTCTTTTTGTGCCACACAGTTTACTGTGTGGGGCACGCTAGTATCAAATCAGAAACGGTATGTCAGCGATGCTGACAGGATGTGAATATCGGATTCATATAGTCCGTCATATGCTGCTGCCGAAGCAGTTTGGTTACGATCATCCAGCCAGACATAGGCATAGGCAAAATCCATTGTTGTCTGTGTATTCAGGTCATAACCATAACCAAATGTGATCAATTGTCTATCATTACCCGGTAGTCTTGGTGAAAAATCTTCATCATTAATAGGGGTTGGATCATAGACATAGCCAAAGCGTGCACGCATATTTTTGCGATATTGCCATTCGACTCCAGTACGGAATGCGAGTGTGTCTGTCCAGTTTTCAGGGATAGAAGCGCTTGCACCGAGAGCAGGCAGGGTCGCCCCAGGATATTGCAGATCAATTGAGACAAATCGATCCCAGTTAGTCCAGTCCAGCTCCATACTGACAAGCCATTTATTGGTTGGATTAAAGCTGACACCAATATTGACAAGTTCCGGGAAAGTAATAGAAGTTGTGACACCAACTACAGTACCCGGGGCTCCTGAAAGTACACCACCAGTGGCTGTTCCACTGATATCCGCTTTTACCTTGCTTCGATAAGTAAGACCAACATTATAACCATCGCCTTTGTACATTAATGCGAGGTTATGACCCCAGCCATCACCATCGCCTTTATGATCAGCAATAAAACTATCGAGATGCACTTCAAATACATTGTAATAAGTAATACCGGCGGCCACTGAAAAATTATTATTGAGTTTATAACTAATACTTGGGTTAAGGTTAACCATACGGATTTCAGAAAAGGTAATATTGGCGGCTCCAGCACCTGCTTCACTAAAACTTGCACCTGAATTACGCCAGTTAGCGGTAAGACCAAACGGCGCATTAATTGCCAGCCCAAATGTTACCGGCCAGTCATTTCTTTTGTAGCCCAAATAGGCATGAGGGACAAAATAAATTGATTTTTTTGCCTCGTCGGTATTACCACCAGATGTGAATTTAGTACTTGGGTTAATCAGATCAGCACCGGCTGTAATCATGTTACTTTTTTGAAAGGCCATTGCAGCAGGATTAAACCAGGCGGCAGATGCATCATCGGCAACAGCAGTATAGGCATTACCCATGCCCATTCCCTTAATACTCATTTCAGGAACCTGATAACCACCGGCAGTTGATTGTGAACTATAAACAGAAAGTGCTACCAGAACGGAAAGATACTTTCTCATAAGGCCCCCAATGATTATTATTGGGAATAGCGTATGGTGAAGCGGTTATCTATGTCAACAGATTACTAGTTTAACAGGAAAGAGTTTGCGGAAATTATTAGGGTAGTTAACCCTTTTTAATAAAGAAGTGATACACACCATCTTCTTCATAGTCTTCGAGTATTTCATGACCATGTTGACGACTGTATGACGGGAAATTCTTGAAGGAGCCAATATCAGTAGTGATAATATGAATTATCTGACCAGGTTCTATGTCATGCAGGACTTTCTTGGTTTTGATAATAGGGTAAGGACAGACCATATCGGTAGTATCCAGCTCAATATCGAACTCTCTCATTTTTATCCCTTTTATTTGTTTTTATTTAACCACCATAACTACTCCTTATTAATGGCGGCTCAATAACACTAAACCTTTAAAGTTTTGCGGGAATTGGCTAAATATCAGTGCAAAACAGGCATTTGAGAGAGCAAACTTTCAGTTATTTTCAGTGTTTTGTTACGTCCAAAAATGAGCTGCAGGCGGCCACCGCCTTTTTGACGCCAAAGAACGGTTGATCGGATCCCGGCCAATAGCAGGGTGCGAACCTTGTTGGCATTATCAGGGATCTCGAGATAGCCATGTTCACCAGAGACCATAATACGTGGTGACAGGGTGCTGATCGTGTTCTGATAAAGGTCGGCCAGACTGGCAATGATATTCTCATGTGTATGGTTACCGAAATATTCTGATTGCGCATCGGCTTTTTCTATACCCACACTGATTGTTTCAAGCATGGCAGGGTTCTTGATAAGTTTGCGTTCCAGCACCATCATGCTGATGACATAACGTGTGATTTCCATGTCTGTTTTTTTGTTATTTTTATTAAAGAGTCTTGCGATTATTTCAAGTCCATACTTCAAACCGGAAGTGCCGTCATATATATCTTCAACAGAACTGGCATTGATCTTAAAAATGGAATGGATGCTGGTATTAAAAGCAGATTGTTCAACAGTACTTTTGCAAGCGACTTCCTGAACGAGTCCTGCCGCCTGAAATATACCGGCTAATGCAAGTATGCGGTCTGAATTAATATCAGCCATGATATCTTGTTGAGTTTTTTTATTGGTTACACGCCAATTTTGCAGAATGGGCATTCGAACTTGCAGAAGATTTATTGACTTGTTCTTTATCTGTCAAGACGCGATTGATAACACCACCACCCAGACACTGATCATCCAGATAGAACACAATGGACTGTCCTGGTGTAATGGCGCGTTGTTGCTCATCAAACACAATGACGTATTCATTATGATCGTTACACATCAAAATAGTGCAGTCTTGATCAGCTTGACGATAACGGGTTTTAGCCTTGCACTTAAATGGTAATTCCGGTGCTTGTTCTGTTACCCAGTGCATGTCTTCTGCAAGCAAGCTGTCAGCCAATAATAGAGGGTGATCGTGATCCTGAACCACAACCAATTTATTGTTTTTAATGTCCTTGTCGGCCACATACCAGGGTTGACCATTACCTTCAGTAGAACCGCCAATACCCAGTCCCTGACGCTGGCCAATAGTGTAGTACATAAGGCCATTGTGTTCGCCAATTACGACACCATCGGGAGTAATGATATCACCGGGCTCTTCCGGCAAATAACGTTTCAGGAACTGATTAAAATTGCGCTCACCAATAAAACAAATCCCGGTGCTGTCTTTCTTG
This sequence comes from Granulosicoccaceae bacterium, assembly GCA_030632035.1. Taxonomy (GTDB): domain Bacteria; phylum Pseudomonadota; class Gammaproteobacteria; order DAOVJZ01; family DAOVJZ01; genus DAOVJZ01. The sequence goes on from DAOVJZ010000001.1 coordinate 22,945, forward strand.
TCATGGTTGGCAAAGTTTTTTCTTTCAGCAATTGCACGCACTTCCTCTTTAGGCACGTTGGCCAACGGGAAGAGGGTATGTGAAAGTTGTTTCTGATTAAGGGTGTATAGGAAATAACTTTGGTCCTTGTTGTTATCAGAACCTTTAATAAGGTAATGATTACCATGACAGGTAATATTGCCAACATAATGACCGGTTGCAATATAATCTGCACCCAAAGTGCGGGCATGATCGAGGAAGGCTTTAAACTTGATCTCTTTATTACACATGACATCCGGGTTGGGAGTACGACCCACTTCCAGTTCTTCCAGAAAATATTCGAAAACTCGATCCCAGTATTCAGCCGAGAAATTAACCGTGTGCAAAGGAATACCCAGTTGATCACAGACAGACTGCGCATCGGCCAGATCTTCAGCTGCAGAGCAGAGGCCTTCGCTGTCGTCTTCTTCCCAGTTCTTCATGAATAAGCCGCTCACGTCATATCCTTGCTCTTTTAAAAGCAAAGCCGCAACAGAAGAATCAACGCCGCCGGACATGCCAACAATTACGCGGGCACCGGTATTTGGAGATGTCATGGATTTAAAACCTACCTGTTTTGAGAGTGTTCTACTGTCGTCCCACGGACAGTCGTGCGCGCATTATACCCGATTTACAGGAAATCCCATGCGCTTGTGTAACCATCTGATTTTTATTGGGTTTACAGGGCGGAACTAGCTTATATCAGTAATGAGATTAAGAGGATGACGAATGCCGGCTAAATAATCATCAATAGCAGAAATGACCATTGGGCTTCTTAATTTATCCTGATTTTCCATCAACTCATCTCGGGTTAGCCAGACGGCACGCAAAATACCCTCATCCAGCTCACGTTCTGGCTCATGTTTTATGGTTTTGCCATAAAAGCAGAAACGCAGGTAGGTGCAGCCATTTTCCGGATTTGGCCAGAGATACACACCTGTAATAGCCTCTGGCTCAAAATGCCAGGCAGTTTCTTCCAGCGTTTCTCGAACCACTGCATTTAACAGGGATTCGCCCTCATCAAGATGCCCGGCAGGTTGGTTGAATACCACCTTGCCTTTTGATATTTCTTCTACCATCAGGAATTTGCCATTATCTTCAATAATTGCGGCAACGACTGTATTGGGTTTCCATATTTCGCTCATAATTCGTTGGAGTATACCAGCTATCAGTCTGTTAACGATTGCACCGCGTTTTCAGGTGGTTTATGCTTGCGCCAGTTGATGATCGGCCCGCGAAAACGTGGGCCTTTTCATTCCGGAGAGATGGCCGAGTGGTCGAAGGCGCACGCCTGGAAAGTGTGTAAACGTTAATTCGTTTCGAGGGTTCGAATCCCTCTCTCTCCGCCATAAAAACAAAAAAGCCCCTTAGTTGGGGCTTTTTTGTTTTTATGGCAATGTTCGTTTCATCAATTTAGTCCATGTTTAAATCAACAATAATATTGTGATATCATAACCAAACAATAATAAAGAATAAATTGTATGAAAAGAGTAATGGGGCTTATACGCAAGTTTTTTTGTCAAACTTTTCTGTTTGCTATCCATCGCCTTCGGCTAACACAAAGAATATAAACTCCTGAGAGGAATTGGTATGAACAAACTTCACCTATTTGCTGTAGCGGTAGTGTTGCTATGGTCGGCATTTACTATTACAAATGTTAATGCCTCTTTGAGCGCGGAAGAGATTATGGAGAAAGCTCATCATATGGTGCTTTATCA
>DAOVJZ010000245.1 GCA_030632035.1 Granulosicoccaceae bacterium
CGTGTTGGTACGTTTGAGTATTTCGCGTCCAGGGGTGATGTGGAATCCATCAAAAAACTGGCTGACTATATGATTGAGCGAAGCTATTCACAGGACCCGCAGGTTAAAGATGCAAAGAACCATTACGCTGCTTTGCTAGAGGCGATCATCAATCGTCAGGCTGCGCTTATTGCCAAATGGATGCAATTCGGTTTTATTCATGGGGTGATGAACACCGATAACATGTCCATTGCAGGGGAGACGATTGATTATGGCCCCTGTGCATTTATGGATGACTATGTTCATGACCGGGTGTTGAGTTCCATCGATCAGGGTAAACGTTATGCCTATGGTAACCAGCCATCCATCGGGCTGTGGAATTTAACACGGCTAGCTGAAACTTTTGTGCCCCTCATTGCGGAAGAGTTGGCAGAAAATACAGATGCAGCTGTAGAAGTCGCAAAAGGTGCTTTAGAGAAGTACATTGCTCTTTATGAGCAATACTGGCTGAGTGGAATGCGTAATAAAATAGGTTTGTCTTCGGATCAGGACGGTGACAAAGAACTTATCGACGAATTGTTTAGCATTATGGAAGCCAGTCATGCAGATTTTACGTTAACCTTTTATTACCTGTCGCAGTTAGGTATTGATTCGAATGTTCAGGATAGCCAGATAAAAGCGTTGTTTACAAAATCCGGACAGTTTGATGCGTGGGCGGTAAAATGGCGCGAACGTTTGCAGCAGGAGGCTTCTGTTGATGAAGCCAGGCAGGCAAAGATGCAGGCGGTTAATCCAGTTTATATTCCTCGGAATCATCAGATAGAAGCGGCTATTCGGGCGGCAGAAGATCATGGTGATTTTTCGGTGTTTCATGCGTTGCATGGGGTACTACAAGCTCCCTACGTGCTGCAAGAGGGAAAAGAGCTTTACATGCTGCCGCCTGAGCCGCATGAAGTAGTCCAGCAGACGTTTTGTGGAACATAATTGGTTGTAGTCAGAAGTGAATGAACTAAAAGAGAAGACCGTTCAATGTCCTTATTGCGGGGAGAATATCAGTGTACTGATAGATTGCTCAGTTCCTGATCAAAACTATATTGAAGACTGTCAGGTTTGTTGTCGTCCAATTAGTTTCAATGTGAAAGTGTCGGCAGATGATAGTATTGATGTTGTAGTTATGACTGAGAATGAATGATCCAGGATTTATGCGGTAAAGAGTTCATACGTTAAAAGATGATAATTATCAGGGAGAGAAGCCATGGCAAACATCGTGATTTGTTGTGATGGTACGGGGAATGAGTACGGTAAAAACAATACCAATGTCGTCAACATATTTTCCCTGTCTAATAGAACAAGCAATCAAACAACATTTTATGATCCCGGCGTAGGCACAGGTGGTTGGGAATATGAAGAGGACTCTGGTTTTTTAAAAGCAAAATCAGATTTAGCTACCGGCCACGGGTTGCAGAAAAATGTTCTGGATGCTTACCGTTACTTAATGAGCCATTACAAAGAAGGTGACAAACTTTTTTTATTTGGTTTTAGTCGCGGCGCATTCACAGCACGTTCGCTGGGAGGAATGTTGCACAAGTGCGGTCTGCTTGAGCCTGGTAGTGATAATTTAGTGGAGTATGCCTCCAAGATTTACAACACCAAAGGCAATCAGACGATAGCTAGTGGATTCAAGGATACGTTTTCACGCTCCTGTCCGGTGCATTTCATCGGTGTGTGGGATACAGTGGAGTCGCTGATAATGAATGCGGGTAAGAAGTTTCACGATACCTGTTTGAATTCCGAAGTTTCATTTGGTTATCAGGCGATATCCATTGATGAGAAACGTAAGGACTTCCCGATTTGTATGTGGAATGAGTCCGACAGTACTGGTCCTTTCATAGAGCAAGTCTGGTTTTCGGGGGTTCATTCGGACGTGGGAGGCTGGTATAGCGAATGCGGTCTTTCCAATATCACCATGCAATGGATGTTACAGAAAGCAAAATCTGCCGGACTGGATGTCGATGACGATCTGGTCGCGACGATGCCTGGGGATCATAATGATAAAATTCATGAATCTTACAGCGGTTTCTGGAAATTTCGTGGTAGTCGCACACGAAAAATTCCCGAAGGTGCCTTGATTCACAAGAGTGTATTTGATCGCATCAGTAATCCGGCAAATAAATACAAACCTAAAAATTTGCCGGATGATTACTCTGTTGTTGATTGATTTACGAAGTGAGCCGTCGAGAAGTTAACCCGTGTTACGCATACCTGCTGCAATAGCATTTATCGAACGCAGTAGCGGGTTTAGCCACATGTCACGATTCTCGTCACTTTGTGTTTCGTCGCGGTAACGTTTAAGCAGCGTTAGCTGGATGTGGTTAAGCGGATCCAGATACGGGTTACGTCGTGTCAGTGATACTTCAAGGGCTGGATTTTCTTCCAGTAATTTATTTGCCCCCGTAATATTCAGTACCTGTGTAACCGTACGGGTAAACTCTTCCTGAAACAGGGTAAAAATACGATCGCCGGTTTCCTTGCTTACGCAAAGTTTTGCGTATTCTCTGGCAATATCAGGTTCAGCCTTGTATAGCGCCATTTGTGTATTGCTGAGCATGGCGCGGAAAAACGGCCACTCTTCATACATTTTTTGCAACTGGGCCAGTCGCATAGGATCATTTTGACGGTATTCTTCAAGCGCGGTGCCAATACCAAACCAGGCGGGTAAGGTGTGACGTGATTGTGCCCAACCAAATA
>DAOVJZ010000154.1 GCA_030632035.1 Granulosicoccaceae bacterium
AAAACGCAGATTGTAACGACGTTTGCCTACCTCCTGGTCACCGGCTGAGACATCCTTGTTACCACCCGCCAGTTGTGCCGCCTTGTTCAGATCAACACCCAGACTGGCTGCCTTGTAGGGATCAAAAACAATCTGCACCTCACGTTCTCGCCCCCCGCGTATTTGGGATTGCGCTACACCGGGAACACGTTCAAAACGTGTCTGGACGACTTCTTCAATATAATTCTTGTAGCTGACAATATCGTTGTTATTGCCGGGCAGGGGTTTGAGGATAAACCAGGCGATGGCGCGGGTTTCACCTCCAATAGTACTGATAATAGGTTCATCCGCATCATCAGGATAACGTGGTACACGATTAAGCCGGTTGAGTACTTCAAGCAAAGCACGTTCAATATTAGTACCAACAAGAAAGGTAATACTTATACGCCCACGTCCCTGCTGGGCAGTAGACAGCAATTCTGTCATTCCAGGCAAACCGCGCAACACCTTTTCCTGCTGTTCAATAATTTCCGATTCTATTTCTTCCGGTGCAGCAGAACGCCAGCTTGTAGTAATACTGATTTCAGGTTTTTCAACTTCAGGGGTAAGCTGAATGGGTAATCGATCAAGGCTGAGAAAACCAAAGACAATGGCAAGGATAACGGCAACCGCAACCGCAACCGGGTTTCCAAGTGCTGAACGGGTTAATGTCACTGATCAGGCCCTGATAAAATAATTCTTACTTTCTCACCCTGCTTCAGTCGTTCACCACCACGTATCACAACCCGGTCACCGGATTTAACATCACCCTTGACCTCAATCAGATCGCCTGAAGCAATACCTGTTGTAATCATTAAACGTTCAGCCGTATTGTCAGATCTGATGCGAAATAATGAAGTACCACTACGGCGCAAAACCAATGCATCACGCGGTACCGCAATCACTGTACGTGCACTGGAAACAGGTACTGCCACCCGAACGGTTGCTCCGGCATACCAATTAACATCCTTTATATCAATCCGCATCTCATACAAACGGGAACGATCATCCCCAACTGGTACTATTGCGCGCACCAACCCTTTGGCACTGGTGTTTACAGAACGCAGATCAACCTCAATACCTTCTTCTATAAAACCAAGGCTGTTACCCGGCACACGTGCTTGTATTTCCAATTGTGTTGTATCAACAATACGCACAACCGTCTTACCGCTATCAGCCCATTCTCCGTTTTTTAAAAATCGTTCAGTAACAACACTATCAAAAGGGGCAACAATTACCATACGCTGTAATCGATCTCGTGTCAGTTGTGCGCGTGCCCCGGCTGCACGCAAATTACTACGCGTTACACGCTTCTCTGCCTCTGCTTCATCCAGTCGACTTTGTGCGGCATTACTTTTGCTGGCCAGCTTTTTCAAGCGTTTCATTTCACGTTGTGCAAAAACAAGGCGTGCCTTCTCTCGCTCAACAGCAGCATCATGTTCAATGGATTCCTGCTTGATCAACGTATCATCCATGCGCACCACGGCTTCACCTTGCTTAATAACGGTACCCACTTCTGCAACCCAGATTATTCGACCACTAACTTCGGCGGAAAGACGCGCATCATTACGACTAATAACAGTTCCCGGAAGCCATGCAACCGGTGCCATCATGTGTTCAACTGCTCGGGCAATACGAACTGGTGAAGAAGAATAATCTGTTTCATTTTTATCTGCTGCTGATACAACAACTGGTGATATTATTAATCCTGCCAACAACACCAGCGTGAAAGTAATTATTCTGCCCATAATTGATAATCTCATTTCCAAAACTTTTGTCCCTTACTAAAAAATATCATACTTACATATCGGGTGGATCGATAATGGCTGAGTAAATACGACGCAAATGTCCCCTCGACCAGGACACATCCAATATAAATTCCACTATCGGTTCACGCACAGGATCTTTTGATAATACCTTGATAACAGGATACCCATTGCCTTTATCCTCTACAGTGAAATTGAGAAGCTGGAGTGAGTGTGTATAGGGTACACCGTTTTGTTTAAAAATAGTCGGTGATGCGATCCCGATTTTTAGTTTCGGCAACTCATTACTGTTTGCACCCACAATTTTAATCTCGGCATTCATGGGTTGGCCTAGATCAGAATGTACCGTCATTCCACCAAGTCCCAACGCATTAACGGGCAAGGAAAATAACCAGCCTGTTATTAACAAGAGAATATTTCTCATGGCTATACCTCTATTTGTTGATAAGGCAGGTTTCATGTCCGCATTCCTATGACAACCTAACGCCCGTCAGTTTCAGCTGATATTTCCCTGTTTTGTTAAAAAATTTACAAACATTTAACAATTACCACTTTTTTTGTAACCTATTTTATCCATAAAATACATAATGTTATATATAACTTCTAGAACAGGTCTAAATGTTGACTAATTTAGTCAGGATATTATATAATTTCCGATAGTAACACTAGGTTATTAATTCCTCATTCCAGTCTAACTGTAGGAGACTTTATGCGACTCTCAACCAAAGGACACTATGCCATTACCGCAATGATGGAACTGGCATCAAACAAGCAATGTGGCCCAATGCGACTGGCTGACATTTCTGAGCACCAGGGGATCTCGGTCTCCTATCTTGAACAGCTATTTGCTCGCTTGAGAAAACACGCTCTTGTGACCGGTGCACGTGGACCTGGTGGTGGTTATCGTCTGGCACGCGAGACTAACCAGATCTCTGTTGCGGATATTCTTACCGCTATTGATGAAGGCTCAATGATTCAGAGTCCCGATGAAATATGTCACTGGAATGATACAGAGGATCCAACACCTCAAGCCATGTGGCGCGACCTGAGCTTTCAACTCTACGACTTCTTGAGTGGTATTACGCTGGCAGAGGTTATAGAGCAAAAAAGTGTGCAGGCTGCCTTTGCCAACTATCAGTTGGCCGGTTGTCAGGAAACACATGACATGCCAATGGTATCCAGTTTCTAAATTAATCTGCTTGAAATAAAAAAGCCCGGTCTGACCGGGCTTTTTTATTTCAATATTAAATTCAGATTCCCTAGAAATCTTTGGTAATCGTAAAGTTAAATGCGGAATCCCCTAACACACTGCCGGAATAATCATCATCAGATAATTTCACTGCATCATATCCACTGTGGGTGAAATTCACTCCTAAATCAAAACCTTCAATTTCACGTGACAAGTCTATCTTGTAGCCGGTAAAACCCTTGAGGCCCGTTCTATTATCAAAACTGGAATGGCCAACGTGTACACCCAACCCATAGCCATCACCAAAAGTAACTGCCATTCCGGCTTCCAGGTGGGCACGATACCCGCTTGTACCAAAGTAGTCATTGGTTAACGCAAAACGGGTGCGGAAAACCTTATAACTGAGTCCACCATAGACTTCAGCAAAATCATTTAAGCTCTGATCCTGTGCATGATACAAACTAACACCTGCATCCCAGCCAAGATTATTCCTGAATATATCGCTGTAGCCCACAAAAGAATGTGCGCCTGTTGAATCCTTGTCTACATGTCCATCCAGTTTAAATGTGGCGTTTCCTCCATAAAATCCCTGCATGACCGGAGTTATTGAACCCAAAGATGAAGCATTCACCAATACAGGTGCTGAACCCTTATACGACAGACCATTACCTGATTCATAAGATGGGCTAATAATAAATTCAGCCCACACAGAAGACATGCCAAGGCATGAAAGAATAACTAACAGTATTACACCGGTTTTTTTCATTTCACCGCTCCTTGTAACACTTACTTGACTATTAAGGGATTTAACATCGTTTCCTGCTCCGGATAATTTAGCGCCTTTTTTTTATAAAAGGCAACAATGTTTTTTTAATGCCTCTTACCCCATTAACATGCGTATACCCAGAAACACAAGGAGCAGGGAAAAGAAACGTTTTGTAATTGATACGGGCAATGCATGGGTCAATCTCGCGCCAACAGGTGCAAACACCACGCTCGCAGTCACGATCCCCAAAAATGCTGGCCAATAAATATATCCTGTACTCCATTCAGGTAAAGTAGCCTCAGGCCAACCCGTCAAAATAAAACCCGTTGTACCAGCAATAGCAATAGGTAAGCCGCACGCACTCGATGTAGCTACTGCATTACGAATGGAAACATTACACCATGTTAAAAAAGGTACCGTCATGGTGCCTCCGCCAATACCTATAACCGACGACACCATACCGATCAATATACCCGTTATATTAAACACAAAATGCCTCGGTAAATTCCGGTGTGGTGCTGGAATGAAATCCCATGCCATATAACCGGCAACAATAAGCTCAAAGACACCAAATACAATCCGTAACTGAGCACCTGGCAGGAAATTGGCAATCACTGCGCCCAATAATGCACCGGCAATAATCCCTGGTGTTATTATTCGAAAAACAGACCACAGAACTGCTCCTCGCTTGTGATGTGCATAAACTGAAGAAACAGAGGTGATAACAATCGTGGCTAATGATGTCCCAATGGCAATATGAACCAGTACATTTTCATCAAACCCTTTCCCCTGAAAAATAGTGACCAGCACAGGAACAATAATTAGCCCGCCACCCACGCCGAAAAAACCGGCGATGACACCTGCAAATACACCTAGTCCTGCATAAAGAAAAAAGCTTTCCACAGTTATGAAAACATCTCACCTGCTATCACCTGGAAAAAAATAAAAATAGTCGTCACAAAAAACCCGGTAACCGGTATCCATAATGGAAAGG
>DAOVJZ010000131.1 GCA_030632035.1 Granulosicoccaceae bacterium
ACTGTTCGTTTTGCAGATAGCGATTTTTTTGTTTGTTCTGAGCATCTAAATGAAATTGGAGAACATTATTTACTAACCCGAACTGATGCCAACAATAATGTCACTTCATACTATGACCCTTACAGTTTCACACCACAACTTGATGACTATGACATCCATTTATTCGCTGAAGGCAAACATCTACATATTTACAGGATCCTTGGCGCACACCCTAAATCTATAAATGGGATTGATGGTGTTTTGTTCGCAGCCTGGGCACCGAATGCCGCACGAGTTAGTGTTATTGGTGATTTTAATGAGTGGGATGGCCGACGACACCCCATGCGCTCACGAGTCGGCAGTGGCATCTGGGAATTATTCATTCCTGGACTCAAGGATGGAACCCTCTACAAGTTTGAAATCCGCAACCGGGATTCCGGCCTCATCCAGTCTAAATCTGACCCTTATGCTCAACAACTTGAGATACGCCCACGTACTGCTTCGGTGGCAAGAAACACTTCCGAATTTAAATGGCAGGATAAACAGTGGATTCAAGCCAGAGAAAACCATGACTGGCTGCATGAGCCTCTTTCTATCTATGAATGTCACCTGGGTTCCTGGCAACGTGATGAGAATAACAAGTTCCTAAATTACAGGGAACTTGCGCATCAACTGGTTGACTATATCAAAGAGACCGGATTTACCCATATTGAACTGCTACCCATAACAGAACATCCACTTGATGCCTCCTGGGGTTACCAGACTACCGGATATTTTGCACCAACAAGCCGTTTTGGCACAGCTGACGATTTTCGTTATTTTGTTAATTACTGCCATGAGCATGGTATAGGCGTTTTACTCGACTGGGTTCCTGCCCACTTCCCCAAGGATGCGCACGGCCTGGCACGTTTTGATGGCAGTGCGCTCTATGAACATGAAGATCCCCGGCGTGGGGAACATCGAGACTGGGGTACATTGATTTATAACTACGGCCGCAATGAAGTTAAAAACTTCCTGATTGCGAGCGCAGTGTTCTGGATAGAGGAATGCCATATAGATGGTTTACGCGTCGATGCAGTTGCGTCAATGCTATACCTAGATTATTCCCGTGAAGAACACGACTGGATACCCAATCAACATGGTGGTAATGAAAATATTGAAGCCATCGAATTTCTACGCGAATTAAATATCGTAACGCATACTCATTTCCCTGGCACCATGATCATGGCGGAAGAATCAACTGCCTGGCCACAGGTTACTCGACCCACCGATGTTGGTGGCCTTGGTTTCAGTATGAAATGGAACATGGGCTGGATGCATGACTCACTGCATTATTTTGCCAATGATCCTGTACATCGTCATTATCACCATGATCAATTAACGTTCGGTTTGTTATACCTGTTTAGTGAAAATTTCATTTTACCTTTTTCACATGATGAAGTTGTACATGGCAAAGGTTCTATGTTGAATAAAATGCCGGGCGATGAATGGCAACGCTTTGCCAACCTGCGTCTACTGTATACGTATATGTTCACCTATCCGGGTAAAAAACTGCTTTTCATGGGCTGCGAATTTGCGCAGGGCGATGAATGGAATCACGATAAAATACTGGACTGGTATGTATTGCAATACCCTCATCATGCAGGAATAAAGAAACTGGTTAGTGATCTAAATAGCTTGTATGTTCAGCAGGATGCCTTGCACAAATATGATTTTGAACCGCAGGGATTCGAATGGATTGATTGCCAGGATTCTAATCAGTCTATTTTATCCTATGAGAGAATGGCAGAAAATGAATCGGTCATAATTGTACTTAATTTTACACCTGTAATCCGAGAAAATTATCGTATTGGTGTTCCAGAATTGGGGAACTATGAAATTATTTTCAATTCCGATTCAGAATATTACTCTGGAAGCAATACAGGCAGTCATGCGGTCATCCAGGCTGAGGAAATTGCGTGGATGAATCGCCAGACCTCGATAAATTTAACTCTTCCGCCACTCGCTGGCCTGGTTATTAAAAGGAAATCATGAGTAAAGTTCTCTATATCAGCAGCGAAGCTTTCCCGCTTATCAAAACAGGGGGATTGGGTGATGTTGCTGGAAGTTTGCCTATTGCATTGCTAAAAAAGTCACAAGATGTGCGTTTATTGTTACCTGCCTATCCTGAAGTACTTAATAAAATTACTAAAATAAAAAAGCTCGCAATAACATCGTACTACGATCTACCAGTAGAAATCGTAGAAACACGTCTTCCCGGAAGCAATGTTATTGTCTGGCTGGTTGATTGCCCTGCTGTATTTGACCGGCCAGGTGGGCCTTATACCGATAATCATGGGCAACCATGGGATGACATTGCACTTCGCTTTGCTATTTTATGCCATGCTGCTGTAGATATTGCCTTAAATAACCTTCAGCTAAACTGGCAGCCGGATGTTGTACATTGCAACGACTGGCAATCCGGCCTGGTTCCTGCCCTATTGAGCCTTCATTCCAAAAGACCAGCTACTGTTTTCACTATTCATAATCTTGCCTATCAGGGAATATTCAAACAACAGACCTTTACTGATTTACATCTTCCAATTGAACTATGGCATATGGATGGCCTTGAATATTATGGCCAGCTCTCCTTTATGAAGGGTGGTCTCGCATATGCGGATAAAATTACCACGGTGAGTCCCAACTATGCCCGGGAAATTCTTGAGCCTGAATTTAGTTTTGGGTTTGATGGCTTATTAAAACAACGGGCTGCAGATATTTCCGGGATTATAAATGGTATTGATGAGAAATACTGGAATCCAGGCACTGACAAATATCTGGAACATAAATATAACCGACGTTCGTTAAATAAAAAAGTACGCAATAAAACTGCTTTGCAAAAAGAGTTATCGTTACCTGTTGATGATTCAATACCTATGATTGGTATGGTCAGTCGCCTGGTTGAACAAAAAGGCCTGGAAATAATTTTGCCTAGCCTGGAAACATTATTAGCCATGCCGCTACAAATCGTCATACTTGGGACAGGTGAAACTCATTATGAAATCCTGTTAAGTGAATACGCTCATAAGCATCCAGAACGCCTTAAAGTTATCATTGGTTATAATGAACCACTTGCACACCGCATTGAGGCTGCCAGTGATATGTATTTAATGCCATCCACATTTGAACCTTGCGGTCTCAACCAGCTATATAGCTTGCGCTATGGAACTTTACCTATCGTCAATAATGTTGGGGGGCTTGCGGATACCGTTATCAATTCCAGCGAAGAAAATATTAATAATGGCACAGCCAATGGATTTGTGCTTAAGCAGCAATCTACAACATCACTTTTAGCCACGATACAACGCGCGCTGACTTTATATCAAAAACCAGAAATATGGCGACAACTTCAAACTAATGCCATGAGTGGCAGCTTTTCATGGCAAACCAGCGCTGAACACTATGTCAACTTATACCAACAAGCACTGAATGAACTATGATTCCTGTCATGAATAGCTATAGTGACTAACTATGTAATTTTTTAGCCGCAGCAAAACAGTCATCACGCCAACTACATTCCAGCTGATCACATTCTCCATTATCTGCTGAGGCAAAACAGTTAAAATTACCTTCAGCTGTCTGAATAGCCTGAATCAGTTCTACCTTGCTCGCACGCGAGGCTTTGACACCATAATCCCTGGCCAGCCCTCGTATTTCCTGCATGTCCATGAAAATACTCCTTGTAAATAGATTGTTTGATACCTAATGAGAAAGAAGGCAAAAAAACGCGCCATACAATACATCCATAGATAAATCTTAGTAAAACAACCAGTTAACTATCTGGAAAATATATCTGACTTAGCGCACCGCACTATAGATGAGCATGCGTATAGTATAGTGCACAAAATGAGGTGGTAAACTTTTCTGAGACTCGTTATCTATCTATGAGCTAATTTTTACGGTGTGCTCGCTGATACAGCCGCTTTATCAACATACCAGTTAATATCACCCAGACTGTTAATGGGTAACAACTCTCCTTTCTTAATTCGAGTAATGACATCAGCTTTTCCGAAACCACCAGTTAACACCATTCGACATACTGCTTTACGTAATGTTTCCATACTTAACGATACTCGCTCAGATGGCATCTTAGGTGAGTTTTTGACAGGAATCACCGAACGCGAATCATGCAGCGCTTCATTGTCCGGAAATAAACTTGCGGTATGGCCATCCTCCCCCATACCAAGAAAAGCAATATCAAAAGATTCTACAGCACTGATAACTTCACGATAAACTTTAGCCGCCTCCTCCGCCCCGAGTTCTGCAGGAATACGGTGAATAATTGTATTTGGGATTTTTGACCATAAATTATTCTGTAACATAACGTCATTTCGATCTGCATGACCTGATGGATAACAGCGCTCATCCCCCAGATACCATTGAACCTGATTCCAGGGTAACTTTTTATTTGCCAGATAAGTCAAACACTGTGCCGGTGTATTGCCTCCTGGCAATATTACATGGCATACACCCTTTTTCTTAATGCTAGCTTCAATCTTCTCAGCAATGAAATCCGCTGCAGCTTTTGAAGCATCATCAAATTCACTGTAAACAAACCATTCATGCATTTTAATTAACTCGGTTTTTTCCAGCTACCCTCGCAGTCCTCGAATAGTGTATCCATACCGGGAATATCCCAGGTACCTGAGCGGTATCGCTCTATAGAGATGCGGTCTTTCCAGGCATTTAAGATTGGCTCAATAATCGACCAGGATTCCTCAACCTCGTCAGCGCGAGAAAATAAGGTGGCATCACCAGTGATAACATCATGTAATAACACTTCATAAGCATCTGAAACATCTTCACCATTTTCCGAATAAGGCGCACGCATCACCATCCGTTGTGTATCGGTTGTCAGGCCTGGCATCTTTGCATTCATACGCATATCAATCCCTTCATCGGGATGCACACGAAACACCAGTGAATTGGCTGAAGGTGGAGTAGCATGAGCATCGAACAAATTAAACGGTGGTTTACGGAAACGAATAACAATTTCAGATACGCGTTTAGGAAGTCGTTGTCCAGTCCAGAGAATAAATTGAACGCCCTGCCAACGCCAATTATTAATATATAAGCGTACGGCGGCAAATGTTTCGGTGACTGAATCCGCTGATACCCCATCCTCTGCTACATAAGCCTTTATCTTTTCATTGCTGGCA
>DAOVJZ010000031.1 GCA_030632035.1 Granulosicoccaceae bacterium
AAAGGGTCTGGGTATGACAGCGATTGTGGATAAGGCAGACAAGGTTATCGGTGTCTTTACTGATGGCGATTTAAGACGTGTACTGGATAAACAAATTGATGTTCACAAAACACTGATTTCAGAAGTCATGATCAGTCCCTGTAAAACCATTGGCTCACATGTGCTCGCAGCAGAAGCATTGAAAAAAATGGAGACACACAAGATCAATGGTTTTCTTGTGGCAGATGAAAATAACAAACTTATCGGTGCTTTTAATATGCATGATCTGTTAAAAGCAGGTGTTGTTTAACGTTATGCAAGATATTCTCGAAAAAGCAAAACAAATTAAACTGGTTGTTTTTGATGTTGATGGTGTTTTAACTGATGGCAGCTTGTTTTTTGGTGATGATGGTCAGGAATACAAGGCCTTTAATTCACGTGATGGCCATGGCATGAAAATGCTGAAAGGAACCGGTGTCGAAATTGGTATTATCACTGGCCGCCAGTCTGAAGTTGTAAAACATCGTATGCTTAATCTTGGTATTGAACATGTCTATCAGGGCAAACTTGAAAAGCTGCCTGCATTCGAGGAGCTAATTGCAAAACTGGGTGTAACAAAAGACCAGGTGGCCTATGTAGGGGATGATGTAGTCGATTTACCGGTCATGCTCAAGGTGGGGCTGGCTATAGCTGTTCAAGATGCACATTCTCTCGTCAAACAGCATGCACACTGGACAACACCTAGTGGCGGTGGGCGTGGTGCCGCAAGAGATCTCTGTGAGCTCATTATGCAAGCACAAAACACGCTGGATGATCAATTAAGAAAGTTCCTTCAATGACAGTCACCGCCAGACGCATACTGGCAATTTTCCTGGTTATTATCATTTCAGGTTTAAGTGGCCTGTTCCTTGATAGCGTTACTCCAGACAAGGACAAAGAAGATAAAAAACTACGCCACGATCCCGATTACTATCTGACCGATTTCACAGTCACTACCATGGGTGAAAACGGAAAACCTAAACACCTGCTGGTCGCCAAACGCATGAATCATTATCCTGATGATGACACGACTGAGTTATTAAAGCCTCATATAGAAATTTACCGTATCAAAGAACCGCAGTGGAATATAGACTCAAAACGGGGCTGGGTATCATCGGATGGCAAGCTGGTATTATTATTGGGTAATGTGCATATTCGTCGCAAAGGTTCTGCTACCAATGAACCTGTCAATCTCTGGACGGAAGAACTGCGTTTTCATCCTGATGATGAATATGCAGAAACAGATAAACATGTAAAAATAAAAAACGGTGACAGCATCACTGAAGCTGTTGGTATGCGTGCATATCTTGGTGAAGGCCGTATACAATTCTTGTCACGAACACGGGGAAGCTATGAATCAACAAATTAAAATCTGGTCAGCCTTATGTTTGTTATTTATGCCCGTTACTGCCATGGCACTATCAACAGATAAACAACAACCTATCAATATCGAAGCCGACTGGGTTGATGTCAACAAGAAAAAAGGTACCAGTATTTACAAGGGCAAGGTCATTATCACACAGGGCAGTATTCGTATTGATAGCGACATTGCGACTGTTTACAGAAACGCCAAAGGCATAGAAAAGATTGTTGCTCTGGGTCAACCGGCAAAATTCAGGCAACGGCCCGATGATGAACCTGAAGATATTCGTGGTGAAGGTAAAAGACTGGAATATTTTTCATCTAAAGATAAATTACACCTGTATGAAAAGGCAGTTCTCTGGCAACATAAAGATGTCTTCACCGGTGACCATATTAACTATGACACTAAAGAACATGTGGTACGCGCAACCGGCAAACCCGGTGACAGCAGCGAACGTGTACGCGTAACAATTCAACCAACAAACTGAAAAAAATTATGAGCGTTTTACAAGCATCACGACTGGCTAAAAGCTATAAAACCAGAAAGGTCGTTAACAATATTTCGCTGGAAATAAAAAGCGGTGAAATTGTCGGCCTGTTGGGACCTAATGGCGCTGGCAAGACAACCTGTTTTTATATGATTGTCGGACTCATCGGCTGTGATGATGGCATGATCTACATTGATAAACACGACATTACTGACAAACCCATGCACGAACGCGCCAATATGGGTATTGGTTACCTGCCACAGGAAGCCTCGGTATTCCGTAAACTCACTGTTGCAGAAAATATTCTGGCAATCCTGCAAACCCGTCAGGACATCGGCCCGGAACAACACAACATTATTCTCGAAGATTTATTACAAGAACTACACATTGCCCATTTACGAGACAACAAAGGTATTAGCCTGTCCGGTGGTGAACGACGTCGGGTTGAAATTGCACGTGCACTGGCGACTGAACCCAAATTTATTTTACTTGATGAACCTTTTGCTGGCGTTGATCCCATTTCGGTTATTGATATTCAACGCATCATAAAACACCTGCAGAAACGCGGCATTGGTATTCTGATAACAGATCACAATGTACGCGAAACATTGGGGATCTGTGGACACGCCTACATCATCAATGAAGGTCAGGTCATAGCCAAAGGCACGGCTGATGAAATTCTGGCCAATACACAAGTGCGTGATGTCTACCTTGGGCATGAATTTCGCCTTTAAAATCTATAAGTTATATAACAGACCACACTGGCACGATTTTTGCGCTACAATCCCTTAAAACCAATCAGAATATTCCTTCAAAGTGAGATAGTGGTAGAAGTATGAAGCAATCCCTCCAGCTTCGTTTAGGTCAACAACTCACCATGACCCCGCAACTGCAGCAGGCCATTCGTCTGCTACAGCTATCCACTATGGAATTACAAGCTGAAGTACAAGAAGCACTCGACTCCAACATGATGCTGGAGACCCATGAAGGGGATTCACAAGACGCATCAGAACCAAATAGCAACACTGACTCGCAAACAAAAAACGAGGCCGCTGAAAGTGATATGGACTTTCAGGGGGCGGACAGCATGCCGGATGAACTTCAAACAGACAGTTCCTGGGAAGATGTTTATGACAGTAGCTTACCGCTGACCAATCAGGCCATCTCTGACAGCAAGGAATACGAATACCAGGGAGAAACAACAGAGTCATTACAGGGTCACATTTTGTGGCAAGTAGAAATGTCCCAGCTATCTCCTACTGATACCGCTATCGCCATGACTATCATCGATTCCATTAATGACGATGGCTACCTGGAAACCCCTATCGAAGAAATCTATCAAGAATTGGATGCCAGTGAAGAAATAGATCTGGATGAAGTCATTGCCGTTCTGCACCGTATTCAACAATTTGATCCTGTAGGTATCGGTGCACATAATCTGATTGAATGCCTGACAATCCAGCTCAACCAATTTGACCCCAACACAACACCTCATCTGGCCAAGACCAAACAAATTGTCAGCGAATACATGGAGCTACTCGGTTCACGTGATTTTCAGCAGTTAAAACGCAAGCTTAAGGTCTCGGATGATGAGTTATCAGAGATTATCAATATTATCCAATCCCTGAATCCCAAACCGGGGAGTCAAATTCAAACCACTCCCCCTGAATACATTATTCCCGATGTTTATGTAAAAAAACATAAGGGTAAGTGGACCGTTGAACTCAATACTGAAGGTACCCCTAAAGTTAGAATTAATCAGGAATACGCAAACCTGATTAAGCGTGCCAATAACAGTAATGAAAACAATACACTCAAGAATCACCTGCAAGAAGCACGCTGGTTTATCAAGAGCTTACTAAGTCGCAATGAGACCCTGCTCAAGGTAACCAACTGTATAATAGAACGGCAAGAAGGCTTTCTGGAGTATGGTGATGTATCCATGAAGCCACTGGTCCTGTCAGATGTAGCCAATACCGTAGAAATGCATGAATCCACCATTTCCCGTGTAACAACCCGCAAATACATGCATACCCCACGCGGGATTTATGAGCTAAAATACTTCTTTTCCAGCCATGTGGGTACTTCTTCCGGTGGGGAATGTTCATCCACTGCAATCAGAGCTATCATTAAAGAACTGGTAGAAGCAGAAAATAGTATGAAGCCTCTTAGTGACAGTAAAATTGCCAATATTCTTTCAGAACAAGGTATTAAAGTGGCACGCAGAACCGTTGCCAAATACAGGGAAGCACTCGCTATCCCTCCATCCAACGAACGTAAACGTCATGCATAAATAATATTCGAATCAAGGAGTAAAACATGCAAATAGAACTTAGTGGACAGCACGTAGAAATTACCGACGCTCTCCGTGATTATGTGAATGAAAAGTTTGAAAGGTTACAGCGTCATTTTGATCACATGACTAATGTACATACTGTACTCAGCGTAGAAAAAACCCGCCAAATGGCAGAAGCAACTATACATATGAGTGGCCACAATATTTTTGCCAATGCAGAAAACGAAAACATGTATGCGGCCATTGATGCACTGGTGGACAAACTGGATAGCCAGATCAGGAAGCATAAGGAAAAAATCACGGATCATCACCGAGGTGACGGCCGTGCACGTAATAGAGAAAACAGAGAAGAAGAAGAATAATCAATTTTAACTTCCCAAGAAGTCAGTAGCCAGGTATGGATGTTGTAAAAATTATTGAGCCGGAACGCATTGACGCACAAGTTAATGCAAACAGTAAAAAGCGGGCGCTGGAATATATCAGTCATCTTATTTCGAAAGATGATCCTTCAATGGATCCAACAGATATTTTTGACAGCCTGCTCGCAAGAGAGAAACTGGGAAGTACCGGTATTGGTCAAGGTGTAGCCATTCCTCATGGTCGAATGAAATCCTGTGATAAACCCATTGGTGCCTTTATTCGATTGACACATGCAATTGATTTTGATGCCATCGATAACAAGCCGGTTGATTTGATGTTTGCCCTGTTGGTGCCGGAAAAATCAACAGATGAGCATTTGCAAATACTGGCCTCACTGGCAGAAATGTTTAATAACAGTGATTTCCGGGAAAAACTGCATGAAGTTGAATCCAGCACTGATGCCTTTAAACTACTTTCAGAATGGGATGCAATACACTAGCGATCTACTAGGCTCATATAATGAGTAATGAGCAAGCAACTGTTCAACACCTGTACGAAATATACAGGGAAACATTTGGCCTGCAATGGCTGGCAGGCCAGAATGCCAAAAACAATCCTCTGGTTCCTGAGTCCACTAACAAAACTTCACGTCTGGCCGGACATTTCAGCCCCATTCATTCTTATTGTATACAAGTACTATCCAGCCCTGACCTGGACTATCTGGCAAATCTTGAAACAAAACAATACACAGAAACTATTGAACAATTCTTCAACAACCAACCTGCTCTAATCATTGTTACTAATAATAATGCTCCAGATGAATTCATTAACTTATGCCGTGAAAAAAATATTCCCCTGTTTTCTGCGTCTGTAAGCAGTGAAACCATTATCAGTGAATTACAATACTATCTTTCCGGTGCATCATCTGGCCGCGTTACTATTCATGGCGTATTCATGGAGGTCGTTGGTATAGGTATTTTGCTTACAGGTGAAAGTGGGATTGGTAAAAGTGAGCTGGCACTCGAGCTTATTAGTCGTGGTCATCGATTGATTGCTGATGATGCCCCACTATTCTATAAATTACCGCCTGATATATTGAACGGGATCTGTTCGGATGTATTACAGGACTTCCTTGAGGTCAGGGGTCTGGGTATGCTTAATATACGGGCTATGTTTGGCAATAATGCCATGAAAAACAACAAATACCTGAAGCTGATTATTAATCTGAAAAAAATGTCCGATAAAGAATTGAAAAATATTGATCGGTTTGAAGGGAATATCAGCCAACAGGATATATTAGGTGTTAAAATGCCTCAAATAACATTGCCGGTTGCACCTGGACGTAACATGGCAGTACTCGTAGAAAATGCTGCTCGCAACCATGTACTAAAGCTCAGGGGTTATAGTGCGGCGGGTGAGTTTATAAAGCGGCAAAAACAGAAGATCGAACAACAGGATACTTTGTGAAACTCATCATTATTAGCGGTCTTTCCGGTTCCGGTAAAAGTGTGGCCTTGCACTCTCTCGAAGACTTAGACTATTACTGCACCGACAATCTTCCCGTTGGGCTATTACCTGCGTTCACTGATAAAATATCCAATGCTAATGAAAAATATTATGAACACGTTGCTGTAGGTATTGATGCCAGAAACAACCCTGATGATCTGGAAAACTTCCACACTATTATTAAAGAACTCAAGGCAAAGGACGTGCATTGTGAAATTATTTTTGTTGAAGCAGAAGACGAAGTCCTGATAAAACGATTCAGTGAAACCAGACGCAAGCACCCATTAAGCACATCCGATATTGCCCTTCCTGATGCTATTAAATCAGAACGTACCCTGCTCGAGCCCATTTCAATGGAAGCCGATATCAGAATTGACACCAGTCAAACCAATGTACATCAACTGCGTGACATCATCAGGGAAAGAATTCATGGTAAGGATGAAGACACATTGGCTTTATTGTTTGAATCCTTTGCCTTTAAAAATGGCATCCCAAAAAATGCCGATTATGTTTTTGATGCACGTTGCCTGCCTAATCCACATTGGGTACAACATTTAAGACCTATGACTGGCAATGATGAACCAGTCAAGGAATTTCTTGATAAAGAGGCTATGGTAAGTACCATGTATGAAGATATAAAAAACTTTATTAAAAAATGGATACCCTTTTTTGAAGCAGAAAACAGAAGTTATTTAACGGTTGCCATTGGTTGTACGGGAGGAAGACATCGTTCTGTCTATCTTGCCAACAAACTTTCAACCGAATTTTCAACCCAACGTGACAATGTCCAGTTAAGGCATAGGGAGCTGTAATGTCAGTCGGTCTTCTCCTTATTACACACAATGACATTGGTAAAATGTTATTGGAAACAGCCATCAAAATGATAAGTATCTGTCCTCTTGAAACAGAAGTTCTTTCTGTTCCATTTTTACAGGATGTAGACAACCTGAAAATACAGGCAGAAAAACTGGCTGACAAGCTTGAATCGGGGGATGGTGTTCTGGTATTAACAGATGTTTACGGTTCAACACCCAGCAACATAGCAAGCTCGTTAGCGGATGATGAACATATACGCGTCATTGCCGGCATTAATTTACCCATGTTAATTCGTATACTCAATTATCCACGTCTGAACCTGTCAGAACTCACTATCAAAGCACTTTCTGGCGGACGCGATGGCGTGCTTGTCTGTTCACCGGAAGATGAGCACCATTTTGATGAAACACAAACAAGTCAAAATAATTAACAAACTCGGCTTGCATGCACGTGCTGCTGCAAAATTTGTTACTCTGGCTTCAAAATTTGAAGCAGATATAAAGCTTACCCGTAATAACAGGACTGTTAGTGGTAAAAGTATCATGGGAGTAATGATGCTGGCTGCCAGTAAAGGCACTATTGTTGAAATAACGGCATCCGGTCAGGATCAAGATGAAGCGATCAATAAACTGGAAGCACTGATTAATCATCGTTTTGATGAAGATGAATAATGACTCTATCACTTAAAGGCACAGGAATATCAAATGGTATTGCGATTGGCAAAATTGTTGCCATGCAAACTGGTGAACTGGAGATCAGTGAATATGTCTTGCCTAAACACCTTGTCCCGGATGAAATTGAACGCTTTCATCATGCGCTGGATATTGCCAAACAACAGCTAAAGGACATCAATCAGGGCATCCCGGATAGTGCGCCGTCAGATATTTCTGCATTTATCAATACACACTTGTTAATGCTGGATGACTCTACCCTTTCAAAGGTGCCTGAACAAATCATCAATGAGCGCCAATGCAATGCCGAATGGGCACTCAATATGCAACAGAAAACGCTCGTCAATGTATTTGAAGAAATGGATGATCCTTATTTGCGTACACGCAAGGATGATGTAATCCATGTTGTAACCAGGGTTCAACGCATCCTGCTTGAACTGGAAAAACATCCTCATGAAATTCCGGCAAGCAAACTACGCGGTCGCATTATACTCGCTGACGATATTGCACCTTCAGATGCTGTGTTGATTATGCACCAGGGCATTGCCGGCTTTATAACAGAACATGGTGGTACTACATCTCATACTGCCATTCTTGCACGCAGTCTGGGTATCCCTGGCATTGTTGGACTTAAAAGTGCAAGACGTTATCTGGAAGAAGACGAGACCATCATTATTGATGGTGAAAGTGGTGATGTTGTTGCCTCGCCGGATGAATACACGCTTAAACACTACCGTAAGAAACAACGGGACTATAAACGTTTCCTGAGCGAACTTAAAACACTCAAGGGAAAACCTTCACGCACCAAAGATCGTCGTAATATCAAACTACATGCCAATATTGAATTACCGGAGGATATTACTGCAGTCAAACGTGTTGCAGCCGCCGGCGTTGGTCTCTATCGTACAGAATTTCTGTTTATGAACCGCACCGACTCACCTGGTGAGGAAGAACAATTTCAGGCCTATCGCAAGGTTGTCAAATCACTCAATGGTGCCCCAGTCACAATTCGTACGCTGGATCTGGGCGCAGACAAACAAGTTGATGGCTCTGGTCGTACCGGGACAGTGACAACCAACCCGGCTTTGGGATTACGTGCTGTGCGCTTATGCTTGCGTGAGCCCGCCATGTTTGTACCACAACTAAAAGCCATTCTACGTGCCTCTGCCTATGGCCCTGTCAAGATCATGATACCAATGTTAAGTAACCTGAATGAACTATCTCAGGTACTGCAATTAATTGATGAAGCCAAATTCGAATTAAAACAACGCAAACAGAAATTTGATAACAAAATAGCAGTTGGTGGAATGATAGAAATTCCTGCCGCTGCAATTTCAGCCAGTGCCTTTGCCGAAGAGCTGGACTTTCTGTCAATTGGTACCAATGACCTGATTCAATATACGCTCGCCATCGACCGTATTGATGATGATGTAAACTATCTCTACGATCCCGTACACCCTGCTGTCCTGAAATTAATTCAAATGACAATAGATGCAGGCAAGAAAACCAATACGCCTGTTTCAATGTGCGGTGAAATGGCCGGTGATGTGCGTTATATCCGACTGTTGCTGGGTATGGGGCTGAAAGAATTCAGCATGCATCCCTCTTCATTGTTACGGGTAAAGAAAATTATCAAGGAAAGTAATACAAAAGAGCTCGCCCCACTTGCAAGGAGGGTGCTACGTAACAGCAACCGTGCAAAAATTGTAGAACTGATTGAAAAAATGAATCAACAAAACCTGTAATAATCCGTATTCTCTTTCCCCTGCTTCACATTCAAGCTAGAATTAGTTAATTGCACATCATTTTATAGTGCGGACTCCTCATGCCAGATAAAAATGAAAAAGAACAAGTCCAGGATTTAGTAACTCCCTTTATTAAAGTACTGGAAGAAGGTAATACCGTGCGTCTAGGTAGCATGCTGGAAGATCTCTATCCAGCTGAAATTGCCCATATCCTCGAATCACTTGCACGCCAACAACGTGAAGCCGTATGGGAACAGGTAGAAGCCGATAAACACGGTGAAGTTCTTATTCTGGTTAATGATGCTGTGCGTGAAGGCCTCATGCGCGAGATGCATCCACACGAACTGGTCGCCGCAACCGAGGGTCTGGAAACTGATGACCTGGCCGACATCCTGCCGGAACTGCCTGATGCCGTTATCAGTGAAGTTCTGCAATCAATGGATCAACAGGACAGAAAACGGCTCGAGGCCGTTCTTTCCTATGATGAGGATACTGCCGGTGGTCTGATGAACACCGACACCATTACGGTACGTGCCGATGTTTCTCTGGATGTCGTACTGCGTTATCTGCGCAGGCGCGGTGAAGTACCGGCCATGACAGATAGCCTTATTGTTGTTAATCGTGATGATCAATATCTCGGCACCATCGCACTGACTGATTTACTCGTCCATGATCCGGAACAAAAAGTCGCGGATATCATTAGTAAAGAGATTGAAGCTATTCCAGCCACCATGTCTGAAAGAGATGTGGCCAATCTATTCGAACATCGCGATCTGGTTTCTGCACCCGTTGTTGATGAGGAAAATCACCTGCTCGGACGTATCACCATTGATGATGTAGTCGATGTCATTCGTGATGAAGCCGAGCATTCACTCATGAGTATGGCGGGTTTGAATGAAGAAGATGACATGTTCGCCCCTGTCATAAAAAGTACCCGCCGCCGTTCCATCTGGTTGGGTGTTAACCTGATCACAGCTGTTATTGCATCACTGGTTATTGGTTTGTTCGATGCCACAATTGAAAAACTGGTTGCGCTCGCCGTACTCATGCCCATTGTTGCCAGCATGGGAGGTATTGCGGGCAGTCAAACACTCACACTGGTTATCCGCGGTATGGCATTAGGTAACATTCGTCAATCCAACGTACAAAGACTGATCATAAAAGAAGTCCTGGTCGGCATTATGAATGGTCTGATATGGGCATTGGTGATCGCTGTAGTAGCTGTGTTCTGGTTCGATAACCTGAACCTCGGCATTATCATCGCCGCCGCACTGCTAATCACCCTGATCATCGCCGCACTGGCTGGTGCCGTTATCCCGTTGATATTGCGCAAGCTGGGCGCTGACCCCGCTCTGGCCGGGGGTGTTGTTCTGACGACCGTCACTGATGTCATCGGCTTCCTGACCTTCCTCGGGCTGGCTACCCTGTTCCTTTTCTGAGAAACAGCCTGTTTATCAAAAGCTTATTTATTGGCCAATTTTTGACCTGAATCAGAAGGTTATTTTATAACCTATTGTTTTTATTACAAATATAGTCCTATAGTCACCCCTCAAAAAGACCGATACAGTA
>DAOVJZ010000039.1 GCA_030632035.1 Granulosicoccaceae bacterium
AACAAGGCTGGCGGCTCTTCTTCACTAAAATTGCGCGAAGCACTGGCTAATGATATTGCCGCACTGAAAAACATTACCCCACCTGATGTAACCGGCATGGCGCTGACATTAAATAGCCTGGCAAGCACAGCGGATGCATTAACGTTAAAGAAACAGGTTAAGGACAAGATTAAACCTGAGCCAGCAGATACAGAAACCAGTGAACAGGATATGGTGTCAGACTGGAAGCAGTTTGTGTTTGTATTGTGGGATAACGTTAGACAACTGGTTGTGATCCGTAGAACTGAAACTGGCGCTGCCCCGTTACTGGTGCCGCAAGAACAATATTTCCTTTATCAGAATTTACAATTGAAACTGGAATCTACTCGTTTGTCTTTATTAAAAGGCGACACAACCACATTCCATTCAAATATTGATACAGTGACCAGTTGGTTGTCACAGTATTTTGATACCAATACGACAGCTGTTAATAACATGCTGGACACGTTAACCAAAATGAAACAGGTTGATTTGTCCCCTGCCCTGCCTGAATTGAGTTCATTGACCGTGATTGCAAATAAAAGTGGAGCGACTGACTAGTGAAGTGGCTGTTGATTTTTCTTGCTGGTTTGCTGCTAACGGTTGGTGCGGCGCTGGTTGCCTATAACGATCCCGGTTATATCCTGATTGGTTATGGCAAGTGGACAATTGAAACCACGCTAACACTTTTTATTGTTGCATCACTGGGTACCTTCCTCGTATTTTATTATTCAATTCGTATTGTTAAAAACACGTGGCAGTTTCCGGCACGATTACGTTTGTGGAATAAACAACGTCATTCAACCCGCTCGATCAAGGTTCTTTCCAAAGGTTTGATTGCACTGGCTGAGGGTCGCTGGCGTGAAGCCGAACGCCATTTAATACGTTATGCCGCTGACAGTGCCATGCCTATGGTGAATTATCTGGGTGCTGCGCGTGCCGCACAGGAACAGGATGCCAGTGATCGGCGTGATAACTATTTACAACTGGCGCATGAAAGCACACCCGATGCCGAGCTCGCGGTTGGCCTGACTCAGGCCGAGTTACAGATTTCGCACAAACAAACAGAGCAGGCATTGGCCACCTTGATGCATCTTCGTAACGTGGCACCCAAACATGTCTATGTATTAAAGCTGTTAATGGATTTGTATATTTCACTCGAAGACTGGCGCAGCCTGATTGATCTGTTTCCAGATCTGCGCAAGCGTAAGATTCTGGTTGGTGAAAAATACATAGAGCTTGAATTAAAGGCCTATATCCAGCGCTTGATTCAGGCTGGAAAAGAAGTCGATGCACTGGTTGTGCACCGTATTTGGGAAAGCATTCCGCATCGACTCAAGTCCGGTAAAGATGTTTTGTATACCTACCTGCGTGTGTTGTTAGGTCGTGGTGACAATGATCATGCTGAAGAAGTATTGCGTAATGTCATGAAGCGTTACTGGAGTGAATATCTGGTTTATCTATATGGAGTGTTGGAAACCCGTGACACTACAGCACAATTGGCCTGGGCTGAACGTTGGCTGAAAAAATATCCCGATAGTCCTATGTTGTTATTGTCATTGGGGCGTTTGTGTATTCGTAATGATCTTTGGGGTAAGGCTCGCAGTTATCTTGAAACCAGTCTTGCCTTGCAGGAACATCCGGAAACCTATCATGAACTGGCGGTGTTACTGGAGAGAACAGACGAAGCCGAGAAGGCGCATGATTATTACAGCAAGGGTCTGGAGCTGGTTACAACGGGACAGTTCTACAAACGTCGTGCTGACCGTAGTCTGGAATCGCTATTATTAGAGCCAGTTAGCTAGAGGCCTTTGCCTTACTGCTATCAACAGCAAACTCAAACGCATCCGAAAAGAACCGTTCCTGTGTAAGCCCGGCTTCACAAAAAGCTTCATAACCTGTTTTTACCATTTCAGGCAAGCCACAGGCATAGACTTCGTGTTCTGAAAGATCAGGATAGGCGGCCATCACAGCATCTTGTACATAACCTTTAGCGCCTTGCCAATCTCCATCAGGCCGAGACAGTATCGGTGTGTATTTTATATTTAAATTCTTGTTGGCCCAATCCTCGACCAGCTCATGCATATAAAGCCCATCCTTGTTGCGTGCACCCCAGAACAAATGGATTTCGCGATCAATATTTTCTTCCAGTGCATGTTCGATAATACCTTTAACAGGTCCAAAGCCGGTACCGGTTACAACCATAATGATGGGTCGTTCTGAATCTTCACGCAAAAAGAAATCGCCATGTGGCCCTTCAATACGCATAACATCTTTTTCATGTGCTTTTTCAAAAATCATATCAGTGAATTCACCACCTTCGTGATGACGAATATGCAATTCAATAATATTGGCATCATGTGGTGCATTGGCAATCGAAAAACTGCGGTGCCTGTCATCAGGCAAAATAAAATCAATATATTGCCCGGCCAGAAATTGCAGGTTTTCTGTATCGGGTAATTTTAGAAACAGTTGCATCACATCGGAGGTGAGTTTTTCCATTCGGTAAATCTTGCAGGGCATACGCTTGATTTCCAGCTCGGAAGCGGTATCAATTTCGTGAATATTAATAGTGAGATCAGAACGCGCTATGCATTGACACATGAAAGCAACACCAGATTCAATTTCTTCTTCATCAAGATCAGCCGGTTCAAAATCATGGTATTTGATTTCGCCTTCGGTGACGACAGCCTTGCATTTGCCACACTGGCCACTACGACAGCCATAAGAAAAAGAGAGTCCGTGACGCAGGGCAGCATCGAGAATGAGTTCTTCATCCTCAGCAGTAAATTCGTGCCCGCTGGGCTGTACGGTGATTTTATGTGTCATTGAGTATTTGCCTTACAAAGAGAGGCGGCATTATCCCTGATTTTCTTAAGAGTAAAAACCAGAGAGTTTATATTGTTTAGCCAGGTAAACTGCGTTTGCTGTTGAGCCAGCGTGTGATGGAGCGCCACTGCTCCAGATCCTGTTCGACCGAGGAAGGGGCCAGCTCAAAAATACCGATGCCTCTTTCAGCGGCACGGATATAGTTCTGGGTATCACGTAATGTGCCGATCATCGGGATATCCAGGTGTTTCAGAAAGCGCCGTAATTTATCGTAAATCAGCGTGTTTTCGCGTACGCGGTTGGCGACCACGGCCAGCTTGGTCTGCTTGCGCGATACTTTGCCGTTCAACAGGATATCGTGGATGAAATGGGTTGCGGCACGGGTATCAATCGGTGATGGCAGGACTGGAATAATGACAGTTTCAACACGCTTGATCAGATCACTCATCTGGCGGCCATGTATTGCTGCCGGGGCATCAATAATCAAATAGTCAGTATCTCGTGAGGGTTTGAGGGGCTTCTTGAAGGCCGGCACACCGGTGATTTCCTCAAATCGTTCGGTATCCCGTGCCGTTAGCCACTCCATGCTGGAGCCCTGTGGGTCATAATCGGCCAGCGTGACATACCCGCCCCGATCGGCATAAAAGCTCGCGATATTGGTGGCTAACGTGGTTTTTCCACACCCACCCTTGGCATTTAACACCATGATTTTTCTCATAATATCCCTCTCGTGACGTTATCGTACAGGAGTGGACAGCCAGCCACATCTACTACCTTACCGAAACAAGGGCCTATAACTCAACCATAAAAAGCTCAATTCATTGAATTTGTTGCCGAAACAACTTTATGCAGTTTAATCAAAGTACCCTTGGCCATTCACAGGACTATAAACAGTACTTTCGTGCTGGCGATATTATTTTCAGAGAATCAGATTCTGGAAAGTGTGCCTATATCATCAAACGTGGCCGTGTCCAGATATCGACAGAAGAAGGCGACGACAAGGTTGTATTGGCAGAATTATCAGAAGGAGAATTGTTTGGTGAAATGGCTGTCATTGACGATTCGCCACGTTGGGCAACAGCCACTGCACTTGATGATGTGGTATTGATTATTATCACACGTGATGTCTTCCTGAACCATCTGGAAGGAAGCGAGTCGGTTGTCCGCATGTTTTTACATACCATCTTGGCCAGGTTTAAAAATGTGCATGCCCAGTTGCTTGGGTTGGGCGAACAACAGCATACATGGGATATAAAAAATACCGGTGGGCGTAATAATCAAACACTGGATCAATCAGTACAAGCAACCGTTGATGCATTGAAATTTGAACAGTCATTACTCAAGGGAATGGAGAATGAGGAATTTGAACTCTATTTTCAACCGGTTATCGATCTACGTACTGACAGGATTGCCGGCTTCGAGTCCTTGATCCGCTGGAACCATCCAAGACGCGGTTTTGTTTCACCGCTGGATTTTATTCCAATGGCCGAACAGAATGGTTTGATCGTGCCTCTTGGTCAATGGGTGTTTGAACAGTCATGTAAGGCATTGAAAGAGTTTAACCAGATACAGGAACTGCAGTTCTTGAGTATCAATGTTTCAGGCAGGCAGTTTATAGATGCAGGGTTACATGAAAAGTTTATAAAGTTCAGTAGTGATCTCGGATTAGCACCGCAGAAAATAAAACTCGAAATCACCGAAAGCATCTTGATGGAAAATCCGGAGGAATCCAGAAAACTGTTAAACCGTTTCGGTGACCATGGTTTCCCGATTGCTATTGATGATTTTGGTACCGGTTATTCCAGTTTAAGTTATTTAAACAGTTTCCCTATCAGCACAATGAAGATTGATCGAAGTTTTGTCAGCGCCATGCTGAAAGACAAGGGTAGTATGAATATCGTGCGTGGTATTGCTGGGCTCGCACATAGCCTTGATATGGATATAGTGGCAGAAGGCCCGGAAACAGAAGAAGAGTTGAAAGTGCTTAGAGAGATTGGTTGTGAATATGCACAGGGTTATGTTATTTCAAAACCATTACCAATGAAACAGGCGATTGAATTTATAAAAGATTATTAATCCTTTTTACTGATTCCAAGTTCATCCCATATTGCGTCAACCCGTTTTTTTACTTCATCATTCATCGTTATTTTTCTGCCCCATTCACGGTTGGTTTCACCTTTCCATTTATTGGTGGCATCAAACCCGACTTTTGATCCCAATCCGGAAACCGGTGAGGCAAAGTCGAGATAATCAATCGGTGTGTTCTCAATAAAGGTCATGTCACGAGAAGGATCCATACGCGTCGTCATGGCCCAGATCACATCTTCCCATTTACGGATATCGACATCGTCATCAGTTACGATCACAAACTTGGTGTACATGAATTGACGCAGGAAAGACCAGATACC
Organism: Granulosicoccaceae bacterium; assembly: GCA_030632035.1. Classification (GTDB taxonomy): domain Bacteria; phylum Pseudomonadota; class Gammaproteobacteria; order DAOVJZ01; family DAOVJZ01; genus DAOVJZ01. The sequence continues at coordinate 5,256 of DAOVJZ010000039.1, forward strand.
GAGCATGACGCGCTTGGCATGACCGGGATACTGTTTTTTCATACTCACGCATGCAACACGATAGGAACACCCTTCCGGTGGTAAATAGAAATCGGTAATTTCCGGAAATTGTTTTTGTAATATTGGTACAAATACTTCATTGAGTGCGACGCCGAGTACAGAGGGTTCATCCGGCGGACGACCCGTATAGGTACTGTGATAAATCGGATTGTTGCGATGGGTAATGCGGTCAATAGTAAAAACAGGAAAACGTTCTACTTCATTATAATAACCCGTGTGATCGCCAAATGGACCTTCATCTGCCTCTTCACCCGGTTGCAGATAACCCTCCAGTACAAACTCGGCCGAGGCCGGCACCATGAGATCATTGCCAATACATTTTACGACCTCGGTTTTACTGCCGCGTAACAAACCGGCGAATGCATATTCTGATAGTGAATCGGGCACGGGTGTAACCGCACCAAGAATAGTGGCGGGATCGGCACCGAGTGCAACCGAGATCGGAAATGGTTCACCGGGATTGGTTTCGCACCAGTCTTTATAATCCAGTGCACCACCACGGTGAGACAACCAGCGCATGATTACTTTATTTTTGGCAATGACCTGTTGACGATAAATACCCAGGTTTTGTCTTTCCTTGCGTGTGCCTTTGGTGACAACCAGTGCCCAGGTGATTAATGGACCAGCATCTTCTGGCCAGCAAGTTTGAATCGGAAGTTTGGCAAGATCGACATCATTAATAATATTTTGCTGACACGGTGCCTTGTTCACGACCTTGGGTGCCATGTTCAACACTTGCTTAAACACCGGCAGTTTGTCCCATGCGTCCTTGAAGCCTTTGGGTACATCAGGTTCTTTTAATTGTGCGAGTGTTTTACCGACTTTACGTAGTGAGTCGACGGATTCTTCACCCATACCAAGAGCAACACGTTCAGGTGTGCCAAACAGGTTGGCCAGCACCGGTATATCGGAACCTTTCGGGTTTTCAAATAACAGGGCAGGGCCCTTTTCCCGCAGGGTGCGATCACAGATCTCGGTCATTTCCAGATGAGGATCGACTTCCTGAGAAATACGGACAAGCTCACCGTTCTTCTCCAGATAGGTAATAAAATCGCGCAGGTCTTTGTAATCCATCAAGCTATGGTATTGGGTTTCAGGTGCGGGGGCAATGGTTAAAGGGTGGTTTTAACCACGGAGAACACAGAGTTCACAGAGATATTAAAATTAAAAAAACTCTGTGTTCTCCGTGCTCTCTGTGGTTCATATATCTATTTCAAGGACTACGGGCGTATGGTCGGAAGGACGTTCAAGTTTGCGCGGTTCTTTATCGATATAACTGGCTGTGCATTTGTCCTTTAGTGCATCACTGACAAGGATGTGATCGATTCTCATGCCACGGTTGCGTCGGAACCCGGCGGCACGGTAGTCCCACCAGCTGAATAATTTTTCTTCCTGATCAAACAGGCGAAAACTGTCATGTAGCCCAAGTTGGATGAGTTGCTGGAAGCGTTTGCGTTCTTCATCACTGACTAAAACAGAACCTATCCATTCTTCCGGATCATGTACGTCGATATCTTCCGGTGCGATATTAAAATCACCGACCATGATAAATTGTTCATGTTCCTTTAATTGTTTTTCAACATAGGCAATCATTTTATCGAGCCAGTCGAGTTTATAGGTATATTTTTCAGAACCAACTTCAGAACCATTCGGGATATAAAGATTCAGGAAACGTAAGTTGCCGTAGGTTGCACCGAGTACGCGGCGTTGTGGGTCATCTAGACCAGGAATGTCAGTGACAATATCTTCGGCTTTTTCTTTGCTGATTACGGTAACACCGTTATAGGTTTTTTGTCCGCTAAATATAACGTTGTAACCGGCTTCTTTTATTTCGTCTACGGGAAAATTTTCGTCAGGGGTTTTAGTTTCCTGAATACCGAGCAGATCAGGTTTGGCCGTACTTAACCAATCCAGTACATGCGGCAGGCGAACCCGCAGGGAGTTGACATTCCAGGTAGCGATTTTCATGGGGAGCTATATTAGCTTTTCAACAAGGACTTGTCGAAGGTTCTAGATTCGGAAACCACCATGACGTTTAAAATTACGATGATCCAGCCACTTGTATCCAATATAAAAACCAATAATAAAAATAACCATTCCGAGCGCAATGACAATCTCGAGCTTCAAGGTTGAAGCCGTACCTGAAAAACTTTGTATAAGTGTTGCTACTGCAGAGGGTTGTGCATTACTGCGTGCTTGCCTCAGTTGTGCTTTCAGGTTTTTTTTGTCGCTCTTAAGTCGGGTAATCATTTTGTTGGCATTATCCAGTTCAGTTGTATCAACCTTCTGTAAAGGAATCGCCTGCGGGTCCCCGGCCATTTTTCTCAAGATCGCCATTTCCTTTTCTCTTTCATCAAGCCGATTTAATGCAGTGCGGTATTTATCTTCCAGTTCCAGCACAATCAGTTGAGAGGGTTTGTCGGTCATGGCGTAACTGGCATCGATCCAGCCTTCCATACCATCGGGTGTTTTTACCCGTGCGAGTTTGCTGTCACGTTCGAGTACTTGCAGGGGGGTACCGGTGGGCAAACCTTTTAACAGTTTGGTATCCCCGGTTTTACCTTCATACAGGCCAACCACCAGTCGATCCGAAATATAGACGGTTTCGGCCTGGAGCATTCCGGTATAAATAGAGATAAAAAATAAAACCAGACAGTAGTTAATTGTCCGCATGGTATTCCTTAAGTTTTAATCAGGCAGCGATCCCGCTGTGTCTTAGTAAAGCATCAATTTCCGGTTCACGTCCGCGGAATTCAACAAATAATTCCATGGCCTCACGTGATCCCCCCTGCTCAAGTATAGCCTTTAAAAACGCATGACCGGTCTCATGGTCGAAAATTCCGTTTTCCTCGAATTTCGAGAAGGCATCACTGGACAGGACTTCGGCCCATTTATAGCTGTAATAACCGGCTCCATAGCCGCCGGCAAAGATATGGGAAAAGCTGTGGGCAAAGCGATTGAATTCAGGTGGACGTAATACGGCCACTTGCTCGCGTACATCGTCCAGTAACTCATAAATGCGCCCACCGGTATTGGGGTTGTATTCCATATGCATACGGAAATCAAAAATAGAGAATTCGAGCTGGCGTACCATTTGCATACCTGACATAAAGTTCTTAGCCGCGATCATTTTGTTGTACATGTCATCGGGCAATTTTTCACCGGTTTTATAATGACCAGAGATCATATCCACTGCTTCACGTTCCCAACAGAAATTTTCCATAAACTGGCTTGGTAGCTCAACTGCATCCCATGACACACCGCTGATACCAGACACACGCGGGTGCTCGATTTGGGTCAACATGTGGTGCAGGCCATGACCAAATTCATGGAACAGGGTCAGGACTTCATCATGTGTGAACAGTGCCGGATTATCACCGATTGGCGGTGAGAAATTACAGGTCAGATAGGCAACAGGTGTTTGAATGCCCTTTTTGGTTTTGCGACGTGAAATACATTCATCCATCCACGCGCCACCCCGTTTTTTGGGACGGGCATACAAATCAAGATAGAACTGTCCGCGTACATCACCCTCTTTGTCGGTGATTTCAAAAAACTTCACATCCTTATGCCAGACATCAATACCGGATTTTTCTTTTATCGTGATGTCATAAAGTTTATTGACGACACCAAACATACCTTCGATTGCCCGGTCTTCAGGGAAATACGGTTTCAGGTCTTCCTGGGAAATACTGTATTTGTGTTCACGCAATTTTTCCGCGTAATAACTAATGTCCCATGCTTCAAGTTTGTCTATGCCATGTTGTTGTTTGGCAAACTCACGGATTTCATCCAGATCTTTTTGTGCAATGCCCATTGAGCGTTTGGCCAGATCATTCAGAAAATCCAGCACTTCAGGCGTTGAGCGTGCCATCTTGGTTGCCAGTGATCGCTCGGAATAATTTTTATAACCTAGCAGGTTGGCCGCTTCATGACGCAGTTTTAAAATGTCTTCCATGACTTGTGTGTTGTCCCACTTACCTGCATGCGGGCCTTGATCCGATGCACGTGTACTATAGGCGGTATACATTTCTTCACGCAGTTCACGATCATTGGAATAATTGATCACGGCATAATAAGAAGGAAAATCGAGTGTAAACATCCAGCCTTGTTCTTTTTCACGTTCAGCAGTTTGTTTGGCAAGTGATAAAGCTGTTTCGGTCAGACCGGACAAGCGACTTTCATCAGTAATCACTTTTTTCCATTCATTGGTTGCATCCAGAAGATTTTCTTCAAACTTCGCCGTTAGTTTGGACAGTTCCTGCATGATCTCTTTATAACGTTGACGATCTTTTTCATTGAGTTCAATACCGCTTAAACGGAAATCACGCAATTCATTTTTAATGGTTTTCTTTTGTGCTGTATGGAGATTATTGAATTCATCACTCTCGGCAATATGTTTAATCGCGTTGAACAATTTTTCATTTTGACCAAGTTCAGTAGAAAATTCAGATAGCTTTGGTAAGCAGGCGTTATAGGCTTCACGTAAGTCATCAGAATTTACTACAGAATTCATATGACCAACCGGTGACCAGGCACGCTCCAGCCGATCTTCCAGATCATCCAGTGGCTGTATCAGGTTTTCCCAGGTGTAGTCGCTGGTACTGTCGAGTAGTTTTTCAATGGCTTTGCGGCTTTCGTCCAGAATCTGGTCAATGGCCGGTTCAACGTGTTCAGGTTTGACCTTTGAAAAAGGGGGAAGCGAATTCAAATTGATGAGTGGATTTTTCATTTCTAATTACCTGCAGTGATTCTTAGCGTATTGTAGTAAATTAGGCACTTGACCCCAACAGGTAAAACATTG
>DAOVJZ010000134.1 GCA_030632035.1 Granulosicoccaceae bacterium
GTTATTGCCCGTCTTGGTGCTGGCTGGGAAGGAGAGGTCTACCATATACGTGAAACCAGAACCGGGATCGAACGTGCTGCCAAATTCTTTTTCCCGCACAGGAATTTACGTGATCGCACATCAATCACCTACGCAAAAAAATTACACAAGTTGCATCATTGTCCAATCCTGATTCAATACCATACACAGGAAACGGTTATTTATCATAGAGAGACAGTTACCTTTCTGGTTTCTGATTTTGTCGAAGGTGAAATTTTACCTGACTATATAAAAAGACAACCCGGAAAACGGCTGCACTATTTTCAGGGGTTGCACTTGTTGCATTCATTGGCAACAGGTATCGAATGTATTCATAATCTGAAAGATTATCATGGCGATTTACATGGCGACAATATTATTGTAAGTGACTATGGAATTGGTTATGACATAAAACTATTAGACATGTTTCACTGGGGTGCATGTAAAAAAGAAAATATTTATGGTGATGTCGTCAATCTTGTTCATCTTTTCTATGATGCTATTGGTGGTAAAAAACATTATTCAAAACAACCGCAACAGGTGAAGTCAATTTGTTGCGGATTAAAAACCTCGTTAATACTGGATAAGTTTCGATCGGCAGGCCAGTTGCGCGAGTTTCTTGAAACCCTGGAGTGGTAAAATAGCAGAGACGTTTATGGATATTAAATATCTGCAAGAAGCAAAGTTTTATAGAGAAGCTACTATGTCAGAAGCTGATCTGTTTTCCATAGCCTCTGGTCAGGTATCTGTTTTCTCTGCACCCAATCCATTTAAGGAAAAACCAAATGAAGATTGTGCGGCATTAATTCCCGTAGATGAAAAGTCCTGTGTGCTGGTGGTGGCTGATGGTGTTGGTGGTATGCCAGCCGGTAGGGCAGCATCCAGTCTGGCGGTTGATGCAGTACGGACTGCGGTAAAGAAAGCAGTGACTGAAAACCTGGATCTTCGAGAAGTCATTCTAAATGGTATTGAGAAAGCCAACCTTGATGTAATGGCACAAAGTGGTGGCTCTGCTACAACACTGGCTGTTGTTGAGATACAGGATAATGTTATGCGCCCTTATCATGTGGGTGATTCAGATATTCTGGTAGTAGGTCAGCGAGGCAAGATTAAATTACAAACGGTGCCTCATTCGCCAGTTGGTTATGCTGTTGAGGCTGGCATCATAGATGAGCAGGAGGCGATTCATCATAAGGAACGGCATATAGTTTCCAATGTGCTTGGTTTTAAAGATATGCGTATTGAAGTTGGTTCACCTGTTACCTTGTCACAGCATGACACGGTATTTATTGGCACGGATGGTATTGCTGACAATCTGTTGATGGATGAAATTATTGAATGTATTCGTAAAGGAAATTTACCGGAAGACGCAGAGAATTTACTACAAAATGTACAAAACAGGATGAATGGGCAGGAAGAGGGACATCCTTGCAAGGCAGATGATCATACTTTTATTCTATATCGTGTTAACAAATAGCCTATTTTAAAGTATCAATGATTCGATGGTAGCTTTCGAACCGGCGTGAGCTAATTTTTCCTTCATCAATGGCTTCCTGAATAGCACAACCCGGTTCATGGATGTGTGTGCAATTGCTGAACTTGCATGCGCCGATAAATTCACGAAACTCAATAAAACCATAAGTTGCTTCATCGCGATTTAGATTCCATAAACCAAATTCACGCACGCCGGGTGAATCAATAAGCTCGCCACCACAGGCAAGATGATAAAGGCGGGCGGCACTTGTTGTGTGTTTCCCTTTGCCTGTAGCCTCGGATACCTTACCTGTTTTTGCTTCTGCTTCCGGCAATATGCGATTAACAAGTGAGGATTTACCAACGCCAGAACGTCCGACCAGAATACTGGTTTTTTTCTCTAATGTTTTTTGCAGTGCATCAAGGCCATGTTCCTGTTTGGTGCTGGCATAGATCACACGGTAACCAATACGTTCATAATCTATTAATCGTTCTTTATAGTCAGCAAGGGTTTTGTCATCCAGTAGATCAACCTTGTTCAGAAGAATAACAGGAGCAATATGAATATTTTCTGCAGCCAGAAGATAGCGATCAATAAGCCCCTCATTAAGACCCGGTTTGGATGCTGATACAATAATTATTTGATCAATATTTGCTGCAACCGGTTTTTTGTTGCCAGCATAATCAGGACGGGCGAGTAGTGATGTTCTTTCCATTACGGCAATGACAACGCCGCGCTGATCATGTGCCTGTTGCCAGACAACCTTGTCACCGCTGACCAGTGATTCCAGATTTTGGCGATAGGCACAGCGATGAATAACACCACTTTCATCTTCCACATCAACACTGGCACCATAGTTGGTGATCAAGCGTCCTTCCTGTTCAGGCCCCAGTTCTGATTCGGTTATTTCCTGCTCGAGTGATGATGCCTTTTTGCGAACACGGTTGATACGATCCGCCTGGATCTTCAGGCTAATGCGCGACTGGTTTTTGCTTAGTTTCTTTTTTTTAGCCATATACAGTCTGTTATAACACAAAAAATGATAAAAACGGGTTGGCTAACAGATAGGATTTCAATATTTATATCTAGATAATCGAGAGCCTGTCTTGTGTACTAAAGAAAAAATTTGTTGCGATGAAAACCAAAATTACTTTCCTGTGCAGAAAAAGGGAAGCAAGCCAAACAAGACAGTAGTATTTTAATTACTGTTCTTCCATCTGTGCATCTATTATTGCCGCACAAATAAAATCGTTTGTAGATAATCCCCCGATAGCATGCGTATTGTAACGTATCAGGCACTTGCTATAACTTACCTCCATATCAGGATGATGATCTTCTTCATGCGCAATAGAGGCAACTGAATTTACGAAATCTATGGTTTGGTGGTAATCCTTGAATTTAAACAGCCGGAGGATTTCCTTGTTGTCATCACGTAACTGCCAGTCAGTATGCACTTCTTTCATCAATTCGTTGATTGTGTCTTTATCAAGCGGAGCAACTCCACCTTCGCAGGGAACGCAATGCTTTTTATTTAGATCGCTCATTATGATTTCCGCCTACTTGAATTTATAGAAGTTGCTATTCAGGTATTCAGTAACCCCATCGACTTCTTCATCAAACCATTGCAGACCAAGATTGGCCTTACACATAGCCACCTGACCTTTCAGCTTTTTCAATGAATCTACTTTTCTATCCATGCGCCCATAAAAGCTTTTACTGTCACCATGCATGGACTTATGACAAGAGGTGCAATTGTTATCATGCAGGGACTTAGCTTGCTCGGCTGATATTTTATCTTCAGCCATGGCATTTAATGATATTAAGCCAATCAAAATCACAATTAATTGTCTGAACATGGATATTGCCTCCTTAAGCCATTTTAGTTGCCAGATGGGCAACACGGACTGATGCAGGTGGATGTGAATCATGAAATGCAGAATATAAAGGATCCGGTGTCAGGGTATTGGCATTTTCTTCATACAATTTGACCAGAGCGGTTATTAAATCTCTCGCATTGGTTTGCATGGCAGCAAAATCATCGGCTTCAAACTCATGTTTACGTGAGAAGAAAGACATGATCGGGTGCATGAAGAATGTAAATACGGGCGACACGAACATGAACAACATCAATGCGATGTAAGTAGAAGATTCTTGCACCCCGAGCCCGTGATAAAACCAGTCTTGTTGCATTAACCAGCCTAGCAAGGCCAGTCCAATCAAGCTGGTAATAAAAGTGACACCAATACGCTTTTGAACATGTTTGCGTTTAAAGTGTCCCAGCTCATGTGCAAGCACGGCTTCAATCTCATCCGGGTTTAATGATTTTATTAAAGTATCAAAAAACACAATGCGCTTATTGGCACCCAGACCAGTGAAGTAGGCATTGCCATGGGCTGAACGGCGAGAACCATCCATCACGAAGATACCTTTACTTTTAAAACCACAACGTTCCAGAAGATTCTGGATACGTGTAGCCAGGTCTTCATCATCCAGAGGATTGAATTTATTAAATAGCGGTGCAATAAAGGCAGGGAAGGCCCACATCATAAACAGTGTAAAACCCATCCAGACTGCCCATGCATAAAACCACCAGAGTGAACCGGCGTTTTCCATAAGCCACAGGAACACCCAGATCAATGGTGTACCAATGGCGAGAGTTATTAATGTGTTTTTTATAGTGTCGATAGCAAATAGTCTGGGTGTAGTGCGATTAAAGCCAAACCGTTCTTCAACAACAAAGGTATGATAAATCGACATCGGGATTTCCAGTAATCCCATGATTAACATCGCACTCAGGATAACGCCAATACCAGTGACAATGGGGGAGTATTCAACACTGCGCCATAATTGATCCAGCAAATCAAGACCGCCACCCAATGTCCAAATTAGCAAAAACGCAGTGGAAATGCCTAGTTCAAAAATGCCAATACGGGTATTGGTCGTTGTGTATTCTGCCGCCTTCTGGTGAGCATCAAGACTGATTTTGTCGCTGAATGCATCAGGTACTTTGTCCTTATTTGAGGCAATATAGGCAAGATGACGCTGTGATAACCAGAACTGGATTAAGACTGAAACTGTCAAAAATGACAGAAAAACTAGAGTGAATGTTTCCATTGCGTTAAAGTACTCCTCAACCACGAGGTTGCTAGATTAGCTTTTGCCGTAGTGGATGACAACCCCGTAAAAATGCACGTATTTATAAAAAAGGTAGTTAAATGGGACAAGATGCGAAGAACCTGATCTGGATTGATCTGGAAATGACTGGACTGGATTCAGATAATGACAAGATTATCGAGATTGCCACCATTGTGACGGACTCCGAGCTTAATATCCTTGCCGAAGGCCCTATGATGGCGATCCATCAAAGCGATGAAAGAATGAATGGCATGGATGAATGGAATACCAATCAACATGGTAAATCTGGCCTGACCAAGCGGGTAAAGGAAAGCACAGTTAATGAAGCAGAAGCAGAACGTGCGACCATAGAATTTTTACGGGAATACGTGCCGGCAGGTAAGTCACCTATGTGTGGTAATAGTATTTGTCAGGATCGGCGTTTTCTTTATCGTAGCATGCTTGATTTGGAAGAATATTTTCATTACCGTAATCTGGATGTCAGTTCACTCAAGGAACTCGCGGCGCGTTGGTCTCCGAA
>DAOVJZ010000253.1 GCA_030632035.1 Granulosicoccaceae bacterium
AGAAAGTACAAAAACAACGTGATCAGGGCAGGCGCTCACGCCGTCGTGCTGATATTCCGACTGTGTCGCTGGTGGGTTATACCAATGCCGGTAAATCCACGTTATTTAATCGTTTAAGCGGTTCTTCCGTCTTTGCGGCCAATAAATTGTTTGCCACACTCGATCCGACCTTGCGTCGCCTCGAATTACCCAATGGTCAGCCAGTGATTATTGCCGATACGGTGGGATTCATTCGTCACTTACCCCATGACCTTGTCGCTGCATTTCGTTCCACACTGGAAGAAACCCGTCAGGCTGATGTGTTACTGCACATAATTGATGCGCATAATGAAGAACGTCAGGCGCATATTGAGCAAGTGAATGAAGTACTGGAAGAAATTGGTGCACAGGATGTGCATCAGATAGAGGTCTATAACAAGCTCGATTTACTGGACAATGCCAGCCCGCGCATTGAGCGTGATGACGAGAACAAAATCATCCGTGTCTGGGTGTCTGCGGTGACCGGAGAAGGTATCGATCTATTACTCCAGACACTGGCCGAAGTCTTTCAGGAAGAGGTTATCCATGAATGGATCCGCCTGGGGCCGGGCGATGGCCGCCTGCGCTCCCGCCTGTTTGATATGGGGGCGGTATGTTCTGAACGCATGGATGACGAAGGTAACTGGTTGCTGGAAATCAAGCTCCAAAAGCGCGATTTGAACACCCTGACCAGAGAAGAGGGTATTACTTTCCCGGTAGCCACAGAAATAGCTGAAATCAGCTAATTTAGCGTCCCTTTAGTACAAGTTTTCCTCAGTCCACAAAATCACACTAATTTATATAATCTGCTAGAATGTTGCCCTTGTAATTACATAAAAACAGTGGGGAGCATCACACATGGCCTGGAACGAACCAGGAGGTAACGGTAAGGATCCTTGGGGCAATCGCGGTAGCGGTGGCGACAATCAGGGACCTCCCGACCTCGATGAAGTGTTTAAAAAGTTTGGCGACAAGCTGAACAGCATTTTTGGCGGCGGCAAAGGCGGCAGTGGCAGTGGTTCTGGCAGTGCTCACACATCACCGTCCAATGGCGGTATGTTATCAATTGCTGCAATCGCATTGGTTGCATGGCTGGCTTATGACTCTGCTTATATTGTTCAACAGGCACAGCGTGGTGTTGTTTTACGTTTTGGCGAATATGCCACAACCATTCAACCTGGTCTGAATTTTCGTTTTCCACGACCCATTGAAAACGTACTCATCGTTAATATTGATCAAGTGCGCACGATTGAAGTCGGTTATCGTTCAGCACCCGGTGGTCGTACCAGTTCAGACAAACCTGGTGAATCACTCATGTTGACGCAGGATGAAAACATAATTGATATCAAGTTTGCTGTTCAATACAAGGTCAAGGATGCCAAGGATTATTTGTTTAATGATTACAATCCCGATCTGACATTACGTATGGCGACAGAAAGTGCCATTCGTGAAATTATTGGTAAACGTAAAATGGATTTTGTATTAACAGAAGGTCGTGGTGTCGTTGCCAGTACTGCAAAAAAACTGATTCAGGAAATTGTAGACCGTTATGGTACCGGTTTGCTGGTGACCAGTGTCAGTATGCAGGATGCCCAACCACCTGAAGAAGTACAGGATGCATTTGCCGATGCGGTAAAAGCACGAGAAGATGAGGAACGTTTGAAGAACGAAGCCGAAACCTACTCTAATGACGTTTTACCCAAGGCGCGAGGTGCGGCCGCACGTCAAATGGCGGAGGCCGAGGCTTATAAGGCACAGATTGTTGCCAATGCAACGGGTGAAGCCGATCGTTTCAAACAGTTATTACGTGAATATGAAAAGGCACCGGCGGTAACTCGCGAACGTCTTTATATTGAAACAATGGAATATGTACTGGCCAATTCCAGCAAGGTCATGGTATCCATAAATAAGGGTAATAATTTCTACTACATGCCTCTGGATAGCATTGTTAATAACGCTCGTGAGAGTTCTGCTAAAGACATGGCGACACAATTATTGCCGGGCATAGCTGCCCAGCAATCATCTGGTAATTCAAGTGATGCGCTGACACGTTTCAGAGAGAATTATCGTGATAGGAGGGATCGCTAATGAATCCGGTTAAATCATTATCATTGATTGCATTGCTTGCAGTTGCCTTGTTGGGTTCATTTTCTGTCTTTACGGTAAATGAGCGTGAACAGGCCATTAAATTCCGTTTGGGTGAAATTATCCGTTCTGATTTTGAGCCCGGTCTTTATTTCCAGGTTCCGTTTGTGAATAACGTGCGTAAGTTTGATAGTCGAATCCAGACGCTGGATTCAGGTGCGGAACGTTATCTGACCAGGGAAAAGAAAAACGTTGATGTGGATTCGTTTGTAAAATGGCGCATCAAGGATGTCGCACGTTTTTATACTTCATTGGGCGGCAATTATGCACGTGCAAACAATCGTCTGGCACAAATCATTAATGACTTCCTGCGTGATGAGTTCGGTAAAAGGACTATTCAGGAAGTGGTTGCCGGTGAACGTAAAGAGATCATGGCCATCCTGACCGCGAAGGCAAAGTTAGAAGGTGATGCCTTTGGTCTCGATATTGTG
>DAOVJZ010000207.1 GCA_030632035.1 Granulosicoccaceae bacterium
CAAAGGTGCTGGTCAGGTATTGCATACCATCACAAACCAGTTGGCATGATTTATTTAGATGTTCTTCATCCGACAAGGCCACTTCTGCCGCTGCCAATGCAAGACTGTTTGCATTAAATGGCTGACGCACTCGGTTCAGCACATCTGCCACCTCAGAATGTGACACACTGTAACCCATTCTTAATCCAGCTAGGCCATAGGCCTTGGAAAAGGTACGGGTCACAACAAGATTTGAGTATCGTTCAAGTAAAGGCAATACCGTGGCATAACCTTCAATACCAAGACAAGGTGCAGCTGCAATTTCATAATAGGCTTCATCTATGACAACCAGTACATGCTTGGGAACTGATGCAATAAATGATTCCAGCTCGCCTGACTGTAGCCATGTACCCGTTGGGTTATTTGGATTTGCTATCAACACCAGGCGGGTTTTATCACTAATCGCTTTATTAACTACATCCAGATCATACCCCCAGTTCCTTGCGGGCGTTATTTTGGCAACAGCCCCTACTGCCTGAGTAACAATAGGATAAACAGCAAATGCATGTTCAGAAAAGATAACTTCATTTTCGGTGGAAACAAATGCGCGTGCCAGTAACTCCAGAATATCATTGGAACCATTACCTAAAGTGATCTGTTCCAAACCAACATTCAGCTTGTCAGACAAAGCCTTTTTCAACGCATAACCATTACCATCCGGGTAACGGCCTAATTCTTTGGCTTCTTGTTGGATAATTTCAAGTACACGTGGACTCGGACCCAATGGATTCTCATTAGATGCAAGTTTTACAATATCACTGATCCCGAGTTCACGCTCGAGTTCAGCAATCGGTTTACCCGGCTGATAGGGAGTCAACCCTTGTACACCGGGAATGGCAAGTTCAATAAATGACATACTATTTCTTGGTGGTTACGATTTAAAAAACAGCTTTAGGATAAGAACCCAATATTTTTAACATGGACGTCTGTCCAGCCAGTTCTTTTAATGCAGTTCTGACCTTTTCTTCCTTGGCGTGTCCTTCGAAATCGATGAAGTACACATAGTCCCATGTACCACGACGTGAAGGACGTGATTCAATCCGGGTCATACTGACATCATGCCTGGCCAATGGACCTAATATTTCATATAAAGCGCCGGGTTTATTCGGCATGCTCAACAGTACGGATGTTTTATCATGCCCACTGGGTTCAGGCATATGTTTACCAATGACAAGGAATCGTGTTGTATTATCCGGTTCATCTTCAATATTGGCTGCAATAACATTAATATCATAGATCTCTGCGGCCGCTTCACTTGCTATTGCGGCTGATTTTTTTTCGCCCGCAACAATGCGCGCAGCTTCAGCATTACTGCTTACCGCAACACGTTCAACACCTGCAAGATTTGCATCCAGCCATTCACGACATTGTGCCAGTGCCTGTTGGTGGGCATAGACTTTTTTTACACCACTGATGTCGCTGGCTTTACCCAGCAAACAATGATGCACACGCAGATCCACTTCACCACTCACTTTTAATGGTGAGTTCATGAACATATCCAGTGTATAACTGATCACGCCTTCAGTTGAATTTTCAATCGGCACCACACCGTAGTGAGCTGCCCCCGATTCAACATCACGAAACACTTCATCAATCGCACCTAACGGTCTCGAAGTAATCGCATGACCAAATTGTTTATAGGCCGCCTCCTGTGTATAGGTCCCTTCCGGACCAAGGAAGGCCACTGTCATTGGTTCTTCCAATGCGCGACAACTCGACATGATTTCCTTGAACAAACGCACCATTTCTTCATCGGGTAAGGGGCCCTTGTTGCGTTTAATAATCCGGCGCTGGACATCGGCTTCACGCTCGGGACGATAGATATGATTCTTACCCTCACCCGCTTCTTCTTTCACCTTGGCAATTTCCTGCGCACAGGCGGCACGCTCATTGATAAGCAGCTGAATCTCCTGATCCAGACTATCAATGCGATCGCGTATTTCCTTGAGTTTTTCTTTATCAGCCATGGTTTTTATCATTAGCAAATTATTCAGTATTAGAGACCTTTGCACGAATTGGATTTTCTTTCAAGACAAGGCAAAAATCAGCGAAAAAGCGGAGTTTACACGTTAGTAAATGAGCACCCAATATACGGGCACAAGCATTTTGAGCTGGTTTTTAACGCCGTATTGGAAGAAAAGACTTTCGTGCATAGGACTCGGTTAGTAATATAGCGCGTCATTCGTAACTTGTCGAAGTAGAAAAAGAAACGGGTGGACAATGCCACCCGTTTACTTCATTTTCCTGTCAGAAACAGATTATCAGGCACCAACCACCCTGACATCTAATACACCTTCAATACCACTGATTTCCTTAACTACGCTATCAGATACATCGGCATCCACATCGATCAGTGTATAAGCCACATCACCACGGGATTTATTCAACATATCGATAATATTCAGGCTGGCATTCGCCAATGCCGTTGAAATCTGACCTACCATGTTCGGTACATTAGAGTTCACAACCGCAATGCGCGTAGCATTTTCTGCGCGTGGCATATTCACTTCCGGGAAGTTAACGGAATTTTTTATGTTCCCGTTTTCCAGATAATCCTTAACTTGATCTGCCACCATAACGGCACAGTTCACTTCGGCCTCTTCGGTTGACGCACCCAGGTGAGGCAAGGTAATAGTACGCGGATGGTTCTTTAACAGATTACTTGGGAAGTCACACACATAGGCATAAAGATTGCCGGCATCCAGCGCCTTCACAACGGCTTCATCATCAATAATACCACCACGCGCAAAGTTCAGGATAACTGCATTCTTTTTCATTCGACCAATACGCTCTGCATTCAGAATATTTTTAGTCGCTTCAATCAATGGCACATGGAAGGTCACAAAATCAGCTTGTGAAAACAACTCGTCGACATTGTGTGCCTGTGTTACTTCTGAAGACAAACGCCATGCACTTTGAACTGTAACAGAAGGATCATAACCAATTACTTTCATACCCAGCTTTACTGCTACATTGGCAACATGGACACCAATCGCGCCAAGACCAACCACACCTAATGTACGACCAGGTAATTCAAAGCCGCCAAATTTTTTCTTGCCGGCTTCAACTGCCTTGTTGATAGCTGCGTCTTCACCTTCCTGATTACGCGCAAAGTCCCATGCATGAGCGATGTTACGACATGCTATTAACATCCCGGCGACAACCAGTTCCTTTACTGCATTGGCATTGGCACCCGGTGCATTAAAAACCGGAATACCCAGTGAGCTCATCTTGTCTACCGGAATATTGTTGGTTCCCGCACCTGCGCGACCAATCGCTTTCAGTGATGCCGGCACTTCCATATCATGCATCTTGAATGATCGTAGCAAGATTGCATCTGGATCACTTACATCATCAGCAATACTGAACTTGTCGTTGGGTAAACGTTCTAGCCCAACAGATGAAATATTATTAAGAGTCTGTACTTTAAACATTACC
>DAOVJZ010000148.1 GCA_030632035.1 Granulosicoccaceae bacterium
AAGAATGCATTGATCGCTTCTTTTATTTTATTTACCGCCGGCGGCATTATCGGATTTATGATCGAAGGTGTGAACGTGGTAATTCCCGCACATTATCACGGTTCTATTGTCGGCGTGACACTTGCCTTTATGGGACTGACCTACATGCTGTTACCCAAGCTTGGATTTGAACTACCGGCATCACGCTGGGCGCGATCACAACCTTATATATATGGTGCAGGACAACTCATGCATATTCTGGGACTGGCCTGGTCAGGCGGTTACGGTGTACAACGCAAGGTTGCCGGTGAAGCACAGGGACTCGACACACTTGCACAAAAAGCAGGAATGGGATTAATGGGCCTGGGTGGTCTGGTTTCCACGATTGGTGGAGTAATCTTTTTGGTGATTGTGATTAAAGCAATGAAGAAAAAATAAAATTAATCCAAAAATGATTTCAGAAAAACACTCGCATAAACTCACGCGCATAGTGGTCTACCAGCAGAAACGCGAATAACGCACTTAAATAAAAAATGGAAAAACCAAATGTACGCATGGCCTGTACATCACAATCTTCCCGATACAGTTTAATAACGTGATATAGAAACCCTATGCCTAATGCAATAGCACCTGCCAGATAAATAATACCGCTCATACTAATCATAAACGGGATCACCGTGACAACAAGCAACATCAAGGTATACAGAAGGATATGTAGTTTGGTAAATGCAACACCGTGAGTCACCGGCAACATTGGAATACCGGCCTTGGCATATTCATCACGACGTTTGATGGCCAGCGCCCAGAAATGAGGTGGTGTCCAGATAAAGATAATCAGAAACAGTAACAAAGCTTCGGTGTTCACTTCACCCGTTACCGCCGTCCAACCCAAAACAGGAGGTGCCGCACCGGCTGCGCCACCCAACACAATATTCTGTGAAGTACTGCGCTTTAAAAACATGGTGTAGATAACAGCATAGCCAATTAAGGCGAAAAAGGTCAGCACGGCCGTCAACGTATTTACCATCACAACCAGCATCGCTATCGCAACAACGCCCATGCCAATAGCAAATATCAAGGCAGAACGACTTTCAAGATCACCATGTGCCAATGGGCGATTCTGTGTTCGTTCCATTACGGCATCAATACGCTGATCAACCCAGTGATTAATTGCCGCGCCAGATGCAGCAGCAAGCCCAATTCCCAGTGTGCCAAAAATAAAAATATCCAATGGGACCATTCCAGGGGTCGACAACAACATACCCACTACAGCCGTGAATATGATCAGTGCCACTACCTTGGGCTTACACAACTCAAAATAGCGTTTGCTTTGTTCCAGCAATGTGGCTTGTGCCACTAACTTATTCATAATTAATCGATTTCCTGAAAAAAATAAGGGCATCTAATGACGCCCTCACAATTATACCCGATTTATTTAGTATGGATCTCTTCCTATTTATTACGGCCATAAGCGTAGGGAGACCATTCTTCCGGCAAGCTCGGGATTGGATCAAAGTTGCCATGACCAGGAGGAGAATCACAGTGAGTCCATTCCAGAGATTTGGAACCCCAAGGATTACGACCGACCTTTTCACCCTTGAACAAACCCTGTACCCAATTGATCAAGGTAATCAGGAAGCCAACAAAAATGAAGGCTGCACCAATACTCATGAGCTGTTGATATCCTTCCATACCGGAGATCTGTGAATAATCCCAGTAACGACGTGGCATACCGGTATCAATACCTGAAATCATCATGGGCATGAACACAGTATTTACACCAACAAAGGTAATCCAGAAACCAATTTTACCGATGAACTCGTTATACATACGGCCTGTCATCTTTGGATACAGGTAATAAATACCACCAAAGATGGAGAACGTACCCGCTACTGCCATTACATAATGGAAATGACCAACAACAAAATAGGTTTCAGATGCATGGACAGTCAAGGCAGTCAGCGCCAGCGGAATACCTGTCAGACCACCAATCAACATCAGGAAGACAACACCCAATGCATATAGCATTGGTGTCGTATAGACAATAGAACCTCTATACAGTGTTCCAATCAAACTAATAAATATCAAACCTACCGGTATTGATATCAATAGTGTTGTGACCATCTGACCAACACGAATCCAGTCCGGCATACCCGTTACATATAAATGGTGAACCCAAACTTCACCGGCCAACAATACGATACCACCCATACCACCATAAACAACAACCTTGTAGTTAAAGATCGCATTACGTGCGAATGTTGCGATGATATCAAAAGTAATACCGATAAATGGCAACAGGATTACATAAACCGCCGGATGTGAATAAAACCAGAACAAATTCTGGTAAATCAATACATCACCACCGTTAGTTGGATTAAAGAAATTGGTGCCAAGATATTTATCAAACATAATCATGGTGACTGCCGTACCCAGAACCGGTACAAAGATCAACTGTAGAATAAAGGCAGTAAATGTTGCCCATACAAAAATGTTCATCTTGTTCCAGCCCATGCCCGGTGCGCGCATGAAAGTGATTGTAGTCAGGAAGTTCACGCCACCCAAAATGGAGGCGAAACCAAGTAATAATACAGTGAAACTGTAAAACGCCGTATTACCAACTGTAATTTCTGAATACGGAGGATAACCTGTCCACATTACATCAGGTGGATCCGGCATGACAAAGGTCAATAGTGCCAGCACGAGACCCACATAGAACAACCACACACTCAATGCATTCAGTCGTGGGAATGCCACGTCTTTCGCACCAATCTGAAGCGGTATCAGGTAGTTAGCCAGAAAACCGGTTAAGGCGGGAATCTGGAAACCCAGAATCATGGCAGCACCATGAAAATATAACCAGACGTTATAGGTTGTCGGATTGTCTGTCAGGGTAGGACCCGGTGCAGATAACTCTATTCGCATTAACATTGCCATTAAACCGGCAACACCAAATGCAGCAATCGAACCAATCAGATATAAAATTCCAACCTTTTTATGGTCGGTTGTAAATATCCATTCGCGTAATGTACCACCCATGTTTACATTCCCCCTCTATTCATAGCCAATTGCGCTTTTGCACCTTCAGCCTTATACCATTTATCAAAATCACTCTTGGAAAGCACAGTCACCTTGCCATACATTCTTGAATGCAAGTGTCCGCAGTATTCTGCACAAGTCACCAGATGCTCACCCGGTTCTTTTGGATAAAACCAGATATAAGTAACACGACCCGGCATGGAATCTTCCTTCACACGAAAGTCCGGAATGAAATGATTATGGATTGTGTCACGACTGGTCATGCGCAATAGAATGGGTTTCTTTGCAGGAACAATCAGATCATTGTAGGTTTTTACACCATTGGGGTAGGTGTAATCCCAGGTCCACATGGCAGACTCAAGTTTGATCTCCATCCTGTCTTCCGGAACCTGACGATATTTGTTCCAGAGTTCCCAGCCATTAGCAGCCAGATAAAAGTCATCCGCCATAAACAGGAAGGCTGGAATGACTGCCCAACCAATTGCGGCCGGTGTGCTCAGTTTCGGTTGATTACCTTCATCATCCGGATTACGACGACGATATTTATACATAAAGTACAAACAGACCAGTGCAAAGATAACGCCAATAATGGTGATATCAATCAGCATTTCATGCCATAGCTGATCCCAGCCAGGTGCCGGATCCCTTATTTGACTTGTTTCAGGTAACGCCATTGCCATACTCGGTAAACCAAAAAACAACATGGTCAGCCAGTTTAGCAATCCCCCAATAGAGCGTTTATGCATGATGCATCCTCCTGGATTTTCGTTTTTTCGTAATTGTAAAAGTAAGAACAACTAATAAAATTCCACCCAACAATGAACTCGCACCTACTATCAATGGAATGTTCACTGTATATTTACCTTCTTCAAAGTTATAACTGAAACAAACACCTGCCAGAATATCGATCAGTTTTTTTGATTCAGAGATCTTGTCCCAGTCGGTATCAATCAATGCCAGCTCAATATCCTTTTCTGCAAAGGCTGAACCGTACAGATAACGCACTACTCTTTTCTCGGGTGAGATAAAAATAAATGCGTTTGGATGTAAAAATACCTTGTCACGATTAGACCAGAAGAAACGCACTCCTACACTGCCCGTTAATTTTTTTATATCTTCCGGATTTTTAAGGAGTGCAAATTTCCAGCCTTCCTGCATTTCTTCCGGCACACCCACTTCCGATACAAAGTGGTGCATGCTGTGCAATGTGTCATTCTTGTCAAAAGAAATAGTTAATACCCGAAAATCCTTGCCCACTTTACGTTCAATCTTTTTGAACATATTCATGGCATGACGGTTAATGGTTGAACAAACTCCATCACAAGTGAAATAGGAAAACAGGATAATCAGTGGCTTATCGCCCATCACCGACTGCAGAGTAAATTCCTTGCCATCAGAACCAATAAACGTATAGTCCTTTTGATCCAGAGGCGTACCCAGAAACTCCTGCTCATCAATCGCCATAATTGACGGATCAATAGTAGATTCCGTCATAGCTGGATTATTAATAGCAAAGGCAGTTTGCATAACGGCAATCATCGCGATGCATCCGAAAAAAGACTGCTTAATTATTCTGACAGCTAACATTTTATTCCGTAGTAGATCGCTTCGACTCGGCCCCGCTTATGTCCAGTAATACAGCTGTGAAACCACGAAGAACCAGATAATATCCACAAAGTGCCAGTATAAAGAACCGGCCTTCACAAACGCATCGTTAGTTGTTCCACGCAAGGCAGGTATCAAGATAGCAAGGAAAATACTCAGACCGATGATTACGTGTGCACCATGGAAACCGGTAATTGAGAAAAATGCTGAACTGAAAATATTGGTATCGGGTGTAAATCC
>DAOVJZ010000022.1 GCA_030632035.1 Granulosicoccaceae bacterium
CATCGGTGTTGCGGTTTTATCCATAATCCCGGCCAGTGATTTGTCTTCTTCACCATTAATACTGCATTCCAGTTCCAGATTACGGCGAGTGGCGGCATCCAGAATAATAGTGTCATGGCGGTTATCGGTTTTTATCTGGCGCAGATGGGGTAAGGCAGCACGCTGGGTTTCGTTCAGGTAATTCAGCAGGCAGCCTGCGGCGGCGATGGCCGTCGGCATTTCCTCACAACCAAAACCGGCCAGCGTTGTTGTGCCCATTTGTTTGCACAAGCGTTGTTGCGCACTTTCAATTTCAAACAGCCAGTCGGGTTGTTTACAGACGGTATAGTTATCTGCAATGAATAACAGTGATTCATTACTTTCCGGAATCAGGATTTCAGCCGGTTGCAGACAAGCCAGTTCATCCTGCAAGTTATTTTCTTCCAGTACGCTCAGATTAAAACGACCACTTCCCAGATCTGCCGTGGCAATACCAATGGTGTTGTCACTTTTATATACAGCACTGATCAGGTTATCACGCCGGCCTTCAAGTAACGCCTCGTCGGTAATCGTACCGGGTGTAATAATACGCATGACCTTACGTTCAACCGGCCCCTTACTGGTGGCCGGATCACCAATTTGCTCGCATATGGCGATGGATTCACCCAGTTTTACCAGCCTGGCAAGATAAGGCTCAACCGAGTGATAGGGAACACCAGCCATCGGAATGGGGGAGCCGGCAGATTGGCCGCGTGCAGTCAGGGTTATATCCAGTAAACGCGTAACGCGCCGGGCATCATCAAAAAACAGCTCATAGAAATCGCCCATGCGATAAAATAAAAGCATATCGGGATGGTCAGCCTTGATGCGCAGGTATTGCTGCATCATGGGGGTGTGGCTGGATAAGTCTCGCGTGTTTTTCATTCTTGTTTTTATATCTCGCAAGTTTAGGTTGCAAGTTATATCCAGCAGGTTGAAAATTCAATAACTAAATTAATTTAACAACTTAACAAACTACTTTAATCATGGATAAACAGCTCGAAGCCTTATCAATAAAGATCGGTAATCTCCTGAAATCGAAAGGATTGACGCTGGTGACGGCTGAGTCCTGTACCGGCGGTTGGGTATCAAAAGTAATTACCGATATTCCCGGTAGTTCACACTGGTTTGATCGTGGCTTTGTGACTTATACCAATACAGCTAAACACGAGATGTTGGGTATAGATGAAAAAACACTGGAACAATACGGTGCAGTGAGTGAACAGACGGCACAACAAATGGCTGAAGGTGCAATTAAACATAGCCATGCTGATGTATCTTTGGCTATTAGCGGTATCGCCGGACCACATGGGGATACACCTGAAAAGCCGTTGGGCATGGTGTGTCTGGCCTGGTCGGGTAAGGCGTTTGCTACTTTTTCACGTACTGACTATTTCAAGGGTGACAGGGAGCAGGTGCGTTATCAGGCGGTGACCGCCGTGTTACAAGGTATGCTCGAATGTCTGGAAATGAAATCCTGAAACAAACAAAACAATCACGTGTCGTGCAACGTTTGTTTTTTGCACTCTGGCCATCTACTGAAATTCGGCAACAACTCTCTAAAATTGCGAAATCAACCATGAGACACGCTGATGCCAGACGTATTCATGATGAAAACCTGCATGTTACGTTGCGCTTTCTGGGTTCAGTAACGGAAGATAAACTCGATTGTATTGAACAGGTGGCATCAAATATTAGCGCAAACCCTTTCGAGCTGATACTCGATCATCTTGTATTCAAAAAGAGACAAGAAATGGTTTGGCTGACAGCAGACAAGTTAGTTCCAGAAGAACTAGTAACACTTGTGAATCAACTTAAAAACGGCATGCAGGAATGCGGGTTTAAACCGGAAAAATACCCATATAAACCCCACGTCACACTGATGTGTAAAACAAGAAAAACGAAAGAGTTGCAAGAGGTAGCTCCAGTAAAATGGCCTGTAGATGCGTTTGTACTGGTCAGCTCAAAAACCTGGCAGGAAGGTGTTAAATATTCAGTGGTGAAAGAGTGGAAGTTGTAACCATCAAGTAGCCAGGACGCAACGGGGCTACGTTTGTTGTTTATAGAAATGCCCAACCTGCAAACGGTTCAATTTCATCACGATTCAAAACAATCATCTGATATTTATTTGGATTTAATGAATGATCGCTGGTTGTATCTACAGACAGTTTTTGCAATACATAGCCCACCAGTGAACGGCGTACATTCAGTTCAATTACATCATTTTCAGCACCGTAATCATAAAGCAGGTTCAAACGTTTCTTTTCTTCCAGTTTGGGGTGTGGAGCCAGTTGAAGCGTAGTGAGTTCAACCCAGTCATCATCATAGGCCGCACCGGATTCAACTTCTTCATTCAGCATTTCAGCCTGGGTAATGCGTGACAGGACATAGTCACGAAAATCAAATGTATTCTGGCTGTAGGCACGTACATGCCAGCGCAGGCCAGTATTGATCAGTGCATGCGGTTCAATCGTACGTTGTTCATTGCTTTCTCTGCCTGATAATGACTTATAGGTTATCACGAGTTTTTTATTATGCTTAATCGCACGCACGATTTGTGCGAGCACGGATTTACCCGGCAATCGGACTGGCAGGGGCAAAGTATCTACCGGGATACCATAAACAGCCCCCATCGCTGGTGGGCCGCCGAGTACCGGTAAGTTTTCTGTAAAGAGTGGCAACACCGCAGCAGGGGACAGATCGGCATATATTTCCTTGAATGAATCAGCGGGTACAAAGCCGTAAACACTGTGTTTGTAGATCAGATTGTTCGGGGCGGCCTGATTATAGGCATTCAGATCCTTGGTTGCAGCGGCATCCGAGATACCAAATGCTTTTGCTACATCACTACGGCTAACCACGCCTGTGTAATAGGCCTTTATCTCGATGTACTGGAGCCGCTGGAGGGTGTTCCATTTGATTTTTGCAGCGGATTTTTCTGTAGATGCCATCAGATAATTATCTAACCTTTTTAGGGAAATTAATATGTTAGTCTAATACAAAATATAATCTAGTAAAAAATACTTAGGTAATAAAAAATATTGACATCTAGAAAAGTATCGCTATAGTTACACCATCGAAAGGCAGAAATAGCCTTCAGAATAATAATTAAATCCAACTAATAAAGGGGCGAGAAATGGCCAAAACAGAAGACAAAAGCAAAGCGCTGGAAATGGCGCTATCCCAGATCGAAAAGCAATTTGGTAAAGGTTCCGTTATGCGCATGGGTGATGAAGGCGTGGCGCGTGGTATGGAGGCTATCTCCACCGGTTCACTTGGACTGGATGTGGCACTGGGCATTGGTGGTTTGCCTAAGGGGCGTGTGGTTGAAATCTATGGGCCTGAATCATCCGGTAAGACAACACTGACACTGCAGGTGATTGCTGAGGCACAAAAGGCGGGCGGAACCTGTGCGTTTATTGATGCCGAGCACGCACTTGACCCGCAATATGCTGGAAAGATTGGTGTGAACATTGATAATCTGCTGGTATCACAACCGGATACCGGTGAGCAGGCATTGGAAATTACTGACATGTTGGTGCGTTCGGCTTCTGTCGATGTAGTCGTGATCGACTCGGTTGCGGCATTAACCCCCAGGGCTGAAATTGAAGGGGATATGGGTGATTCTCACATGGGTTTGCAGGCACGTCTGATGTCACAGGCATTACGTAAACTCACTGCCAATATCAAACGTTCTAATACTTTGGTGATCTTCATTAACCAGATTCGTATGAAGATCGGCGTCATGTTCGGTAGTCCTGAAACCACAACAGGTGGTAATGCGCTTAAGTTTTACGCTTCTGTACGATTGGATATTCGTCGTATTGGCGCGATTAAGAAGGGTGATGAAATTGTGGGTAACGAAACCCGCGTCAAGGTGGTTAAAAATAAGGTTGCACCGCCGTTTAAACAAGTTGAATTCGATATCCTGTACGGTGAAGGTATTTCTCGTGAAGGTGAGATTATCGACCAAGGCGTGAAGGAAGGCATTATCGAGAAAGCAGGTGCCTGGTACAGCTATGGAAAAGATCGCATTGGTCAGGGTAAAGACAATGTGCGTAATTTCCTGAAAGAGAATCCTGATATGGCGAGTGATATTGAGGCACAGATCAGGGCAATTCGTTTACCAGATACAACAGCGCCAGTAGTAGAATCTCAAGATGAGGGAGAAGTCATCGCATAACCCTTTCATATTCCACAAGTATTTAGCTATTAAAAACTCCCCGTAGAGTCTAATCTTTGGGGAGTTTTTTATGAAAACAAGCATATTTAATGAGGTTAATTTTAATATAAACTACTTATAACCTAATAGTTGGAATGGAAACCATGCATCATCCTGTTATCAAATCAATTGCTGCACTATTAGTACTGTTTTCTTTTGTTGCCGGAGCGACTGATTTCAAAGTAGCGGTAAGGGCACATAATGGTATCGAAAAAGCAGTTTCCCAGTGGCAGCCAACGATAGCTTATCTCAACAAGAAAATACCCGCACATCAATTTAAGCTGGTTCCAGTCATAAGCCTAAAGGAAATAACAATACAAGCTGGTCGTGGCTCGTATGATTTCATATTGACGAATCCGTCTTCATTTGTAGAGATTGAATCCCTACATGGGGTCAGGGCAATAACGACACTAGTGAACGATCGTTCAGGACATGAAGAGTCTCGTTTTGGAAGCGTCATATTTACACGTGCAGAGAATGAAAAAATTATTGGTATTCATGATTTAAAAGGCAAGAAACTGATGGCGGTATCAGAATCTGCTTTTGGCGGCTGGCGTGTAGCCTGGCTGGAAATGATGAAAAACGGAGTAGATCCAAACAAGGAATTAAGTGTTATATTTACAGACAGCAGGATGCAAAAAGATGTCGTCTATGCAGTTAGAGACAAACAGGCAGATGCGGGCGTGGTCAGGACAGATCAGCTTGAGCATATGAGTCAATCAGGCGAGATTGATATGCGTTATTTCAGGATCGTTCATAATAAAAATACTGAGGGGTTCCCGTTTTTTCATAGCACGGCACTTTATCCTGAATGGCCCTTTGCAGCCATGAAGCATATTCCTATGGATATTACTTTGCAGGTTAAAGAAGCCCTGTTATCCATTAATAAAAATAATAATGCAGCAAAAATCGGAAAATATATAAAATGGATAGAACCGCTTGATTATTATAAGGTAAGAAATCTTATGATTAAATTAAAATTACATAAAAACACACCTCATCAAAAGTAACAAAAAACAATCAGCAATAATTAATGGTATCAGGAAGATATAATTCATTGCATGAAACTTTCTATTCTCCATAAAGTTGTTTTCTTATCCACGTTACTGGTCATTATTACGACAGGGATAGTGACGGCAGCCTATTATTTTGGCGGCACATCCCTGTTGGTAGATCGTGAGTTAAAGGAAATCACCCAACGTATTACACGCGCAGGCGAACTTTTACAATTCCATATAAAGGAAATGGAACAGGATGTGACATTGGCATCTGCATTGATTTCCACTGAGAAGGCATTGGTGGGAAATGAAAAAACAAGAAATGAAAACAGGAAGCGAGTTGAAGTTTTTTTAAAAGAGCTATTGCATGAAAATGATAACTATTTTCAGACTCGTTTGATTGATGTTCGTGGTGATGAATATGTTCGTGTGGTCAGGGATAATGACAAGCTGATTGTTGTGGCTAACTCCAGGTTGCAAAACAAAAAGAATCATGATTATTTTAAAGACACAATAACGCTTGGACCAGAAGAAATATTTTTATCTGAGATTAACCTGAACCGGGAGTTCGGACGTGTGGTAGAACCGCACAAACCCACTATACGTGCAGCCACGCCGGTAATTATGGGTAAAACAGGGAAGGTTATTGGTGTGGTCGTGATCAATATGGATATTGGCCGTGAATTTGAGAGCATCAAGCAGGATTATAAAAAGGGGACAAAGGAACTCTATATTACCAATGATAAGGGTGGTTATCTTGCGCACCCGGATCCCAGCAGGACATATGGTTTTGATTTGGGAAAGCAATACCGTATACAAGAGGAATTCCCTCATGCCGCAAAAATATTTTTACCAGAGACCCAGGATAATTCGATTGTTCTGTTGCCAGAACAAACCTTGAGCAGTAAGGCAGTTGCCTTTACCAAGGCGTATTTTGATCCACTCAGAAAAGAACGCTTTATAGCAATTGGTATTGCAGAAGAATATGATGCGATCGCTTCTGCACAAGCCAAATTGTTGAAAAACAATATATGGTGGGCCGTGGTGCTGATTCTTTTTGGGGCATTACTGGCATTTGTATTTTCATTATTTATTACGCGCCCTTTAAAATTAATAACAAAGTCAATCGATAGTTTTGGTAGCGCTGGTGTGGTTGATGGGCTTCCAGTTGATAGAAAAGATGAGTTTGGTGTTCTGGCGCGTTCCTTTTCCCAATTATTCAGGCAGGTCAATGAGAGTCAGGCAAGCTTGCGTCAATTGAATGAGAATCTGGAAAATCGTATTGATGAACGTACAGCAGCATTAAAATCATCTGAAGCGAAACAGCGCGCGATTCTGGATACGGTTATTGATGGCATTATTACTATTAATAAAGAAGGAGTAATACAAAGCTTTAACCCGGCGGCAAGTAATATGTTTGGTTATTCTGCGGATGAGGTGATGGGTAAAAATGTGAAAATATTAATGCCTTCTCATTACGCAAACGAACATGACCAATATTTAAAAACTTACCATAAAACAGGTGATGCTAAAATTATTGGTTCGGGAAGAGAAGTAGAAGGCCAGAGGAAAAACGGAGAAATTTTTCCATTGGATTTGGCCGTGAGCAAGATGGAAATGGAAGGTCAGCCCATGTTTACTGGTGTTGTACGCGACATTACAGAACGGAAGCGTATTGAAAGAATGAAAAATGAATTTGTTTCAACGGTGAGTCACGAATTAAGAACACCGTTAACTTCGATTCGCGGATCACTCGGATTAATAATCGGTGGTGCGGCTGGTGAAATCCCGGCAACAATGAAAGATATGCTCAATATTGCGGAAAACAACACGCAAAGATTATTGTTGTTGATTAACGATATTCTTGACACACAGAAAATTGAATCAGGGAGTATGTCATTCAGGTTTTCCCGCGTAGAACTGATGCCCTTTATCGAACAGGCACTCAATGATACTGCTTCATATGCAGATCAATATTATGTGAAACTGGTTATTACCAACAAGCTGGATGGAGTATATGTTTATATTGACCGTGATCGCATGATTCAGGTTATGAATAACCTGCTGTCCAATGCAGCCAAATTTTCTCCCCGGGGTGAATGTGTAGAGATTTCTGTAGCACGTCATGATGGGTATATACGGTTATCTGTTACAGATCATGGTATTGGTATTCCTGATGATTTTAAAGATAGCGTGTTTGAGAAATTCACACAGTCGGATGCGTCTGATACCCGTGTGAAAGGTGGCACTGGTCTGGGCATGTCAATTAGTAAACTGATTATTGAAAAACATGGTGGGGAAATCAATTTTATCAGTCATGAAGGGGTAGGTACGACTTTCTATATTGAATTGCCCGAGTACGTGACATCAATGAAAACCAGTGAGGAAGAAATTAAAGCACCAAAGGAAGGGCAACATTATCCTTGTGTTTTGATCGTGGAAGATGATCCTGATATAGCGGCATTATTGGATAAATTAGTTGTAGAGGCAGGAATGAGTGCGGATATTGCCTGCGATACTGATGAAGCAAGGCGATTAATTACCAAAAATTATCAACACTACAAAGTCGTCACGCTGGATATCCATTTGCCGGGCGAAAATGGTATTTCATTGATGAACTGGATACGTAGTCAGCCTGATTTCAGTGATTTACCCGTTGTTGTGGTATCTGTTGAAGCTGATGAACACAAGCGTGAGTTAAATGGTGGTGCCATTGGGGTTATTGACTGGATTGACAAACCGATTGATAAGACACGTTTGTTAAATGCAATTAAACAAGCCCATCGGCATAAAGAACAGGCAAAAGTGTTGCATGTGGAAGATGATCTCGATGTGCAGAAAGTGGTCAATATGATGCTGAAAGATGAAGCCGATATTCAACAAACCAGAACATTACAGGAATCCAGAGACATATTAAGAAACCAGTCATTCGATCTTGTCTTACTGGATATTGGCCTGCCAGATGGTTCCGGGCTGGATTTGCTTGATGAAATCAATAAGCTCCAGCCTGCACCTCAAGTGGTTATCTTTTCTGCCCAGGATGTCAGTGAGCAATATATTGGACAAGTGACTGCAGTTTTGCGCAAATCAAAGACTTCCAATCAGGAATTGCTCGATACCATCAAGCACTACGTAGAGCCATAACAAGCTCAATCCTGAACATCTCAAACTGATTCCATTGGTGTTTTTCATGGTAATATAGCCTTAATCAATAATGATAAATCCCGGTATCGTGCGGGGCTGATGGGAATATGCCTGACGAGATACAAATTCAGGACACGAAAAATGCCTATAATACGGCGGTCAGATTGCTGAGCCGGCGGGAACATTCGTGTTTTGAGTTAAAGCGTAAGCTGAAAACCAGGGGAATCAATCAAGATATTATTGATGAGACCATTTCCTCCCTGAGAAAAGAGGACTTGGTCAGTGATGCGCGTTTTACAGAAAGCTATGTGCGTGTGCGTATTAACAAGGGTTTCGGTCCATTGCGTATTCGGGCAGAGCTGGGTGAGTTGGGAATTGGCGATGATATGATTGCCCAGCATCTGGTTAATGATGATGATTTCTGGTTTGAATCAGCGGTTGCGGCTCATAGTAAACGCTTTGGCGATGCAAAACCGGAAGACACGAAAGCATGGAGCAAGCAGGCTCGGTTTTTACAACAGCGTGGTTTTAATACAGGCATGGTCAGGAAAATTTTAGGAAATTGTTACGTATGAAAAGTAGTGCAGAATTACGCACCGCCTTCCTTGAATATTTTAAAAGTCAGGGGCATGAAATCGTAGCCAGTAGTCCACTGGTGCCAGCAAACGATCCCACGCTTTTATTTACCAATGCAGGCATGGTGCAGTTCAAGGAAGTGTTCCTCGGACAGGAAAAGCGTGCTTATGTGCGTGCTACCAGTTCGCAACGTTGTGTGCGTGCCGGTGGCAAACACAACGATCTGGAAAATGTCGGTTATACAGCGCGCCACCATACTTTCTTTGAAATGTTGGGTAACTTCAGTTTTGGTGATTATTTCAAACGTGAAGCAATCCAGTATGCATGGGACTTTCTGACTGTTGTTTTGAAATTGCCACCAGAAAAACTCTGGGTTACTGTTTACCATGAAGATAAAGAAGCCGAAGACATCTGGCTTAAGGAAATAAAAATTGATCCCAATAATTTTTCACGTTTGGGAGAGAAAGATAATTTTTGGTCCATGGGTGATACAGGCCCATGTGGCCCTTGCTCTGAAATTTTTTACGACCACGGTGAAGAAGTAGCGGGAGGGCCTCCCGGTTCGCCAGATGAAGATGGCGATCGTTATGTCGAGATCTGGAACCTGGTGTTCATGCAGTTTGATCGTGCCGCTGATGGCAAGATGATGCCACTGCCTAAACCCTCTGTTGATACCGGTATGGGACTGGAACGTCTGGCCGCTGTAATGCAGGGCGTACACACTAATTATGATATTGATCTATTCCAGAACCTGATCAAGGCCGTTGCAGAAGTTTGTAATGCAAAAGACATTAAGGATAATTCCTTAAAAGTAATTGCTGATCATATTCGCTCCTGTGTCTTTTTAATTGTTGATGGTGTGTTGCCATCCAATGAAGGCCGTGGTTATGTATTGCGCCGCATTATTCGTCGTGCAATCCGACATGGTCATAACCTTGGAATGAAGGACTTGTTTTTCTATAAACTGGTGGGGCCGCTTGCCAATGAAATGGGAGAAGCCTATCCAGAACTGGTTGATAGCAAGGCACATGTTGAGCGTATTTTGAAAACAGAAGAAGAGCGTTTTGATGAAACCCTTGATACCGGTATGAAAATTCTGGAAGACGATATCACCTCATTAAAAGGTAAAGAGATCCCTGGTTCTACTGTATTTCGTTTATATGATACCTACGGTTTCCCTGTTGATTTAACCAATGATATTGCGCGTGAACGTGGCCTGATGCTGGATATGGCGGGTTTTGAAAAAGAAATGGATGCCCAGCGTGACAGGGCACGTAATGCCAGTCAGTTTGCCGTAGATTATTCAGACAAAATTAATATTGAAGGCGCAACTGAATTTACCGGTTATGAAAAATTGCATGATAGCGGCAATGTGATTGCGTTGTTCAAGGATGGTGAAAGCACAAAGAAACTATCTGAAGGTGAGAGTGGTATGGTCATTCTTGATCGCACTCCATTTTATGCCGAGTCCGGTGGTCAGGCAGGAGATCAAGGCGTGCTGGACAAAGGCGGATCTGAATTTATTGTACAGGACACACAAAAACAGGGTGGCAAGGTGTTTGGCCATCTTGGCAGTGTACAAAAAGGTGAAATATGTGTTGGCGATACTTTGCAGGCTAATGTACATGAGAGCGAAAGGCGTGATACCGCGTACCATCATTCAGCCACTCATTTAATGCATGCTGCATTACGTAAGGTATTGGGTGATCATGTTGCGCAGAAAGGTTCTCTTATTGAACACAAACGTTTACGTTTTGACTTTTCCCATTACGAACCTGTGACACCCGAACAGTTATGTGAAGTTGAAACTATTGTTAATGAGCATATCCGACTGAATCATCCAGTAGAAACGAGCATCATGAATTTGGAAGAAGCAAAGAAAAGCGGTGCCATGGCTTTGTTTGGTGAAAAATATGAAGACGATGTGCGTGTGCTCAAGATGAGTGATTTTTCTGTTGAGTTGTGTGGTGGAATACACGTAAAACGCACAGGTGACATTGGTGTGTTCAAGATTATTTCAGAAACTGGTATCGCATCAGGTGTACGACGTATTGAAGCGATCAGTGGGCAGCGCGCATTGGAATGGATAAACAGCGGCGAAGAAAAATTAAATGATATCGCCAACATGCTGAAAGGTGATCGTGCGACGGCTGAAGATCGTGTGCGTCAAATGCTGGATCGTAATCGTTCACTGGAAAAAGAACTTAATCAGTTAAAAGCCAAACTGGCAAGTTCACAAGGCGGTGATCTGGCTGCCAGCGCAGAAGATATTGATGGAATAAAAGTATTGGCTGCAAGACTGGATGATGTTGATCCAAAGTCATTACGCGATACAGTGGATCAACTGAAAAATAAACTGGGTTCAGCGGCTATTGTATTGGCAGCGGTAAATGACACCAAGGTCAGCCTGGTTGCTGGCGTGACCAAAGATCAGGTTAGTCGTATCAAGGCATCGGATCTGGTGAATACAGTAGCCATCAAGGTGGGTGGTAAGGGCGGTGGTCGGCCTGATATGGCGCAGGCGGGCGGTAATGATCCGTCCGGTCTGGATGAGGCCTTGGGCGCAGTGTCCGGCTGGGTAAGGGAGCAAATCGGATAATCTCCTTTATATTTAAGTCTGTTTGTTGTTAAATCCCCCACCTTTGATACACAATTAAGAATTAAACACTGAGTTTGAATATGGCACTAATCGTCCAAAAATATGGCGGGACATCGGTTGGAACGGTAGAACGCATCGAAGCAGTTGCCGACAAGGTGGCTGGAGCGCGTGCGCGTGGCGATGATATCGTGGTGGTGGTTTCTGCCATGAGCGGTGAAACTAATCGCCTGCTGGAACTGGCCAATGCAATTAATGATACCCCGGTACCAAGAGAACTGGATGTACTGCTGTCCACTGGCGAGCAAGTGACTATCGCTCTACTGAGTATGGCACTGGAGAAGCGACATTGTCCGGCTCACTCCTATACTGGCGGACAAGTACATATCCTGACTGACAGTGCACACAACAAGGCACGTATTATGGATATCGATGCCGAGCGCGTAAAGAATGACCTCAGCTCAGGTCGTGTCGTGGTAA
This sequence comes from Granulosicoccaceae bacterium, assembly GCA_030632035.1. GTDB lineage: Bacteria > Pseudomonadota > Gammaproteobacteria > DAOVJZ01 > DAOVJZ01 > DAOVJZ01. The sequence goes on from DAOVJZ010000022.1 coordinate 12,035, forward strand.
TAGCCGGTTTTCAGGGTATTGATGAACATGGCAATATCACCACGCTGGGGCGGGGTGGTTCAGATACCACAGCGGTTGCGATGGCCGCTGCACTGAAGGCAGATGAGTGCCAGATATATACTGATGTAGATGGCGTCTATACGACGGATCCACGTGTAGTTTTAAATGCACGCCGTCTCGATAGAATCACTTTTGAAGAAATGCTGGAAATGGCCAGTCTGGGTTCGAAAGTGCTACA
>DAOVJZ010000128.1 GCA_030632035.1 Granulosicoccaceae bacterium
CCGGCCCTTCCCATAACCAGTCTTTCAGTTCCTTTACCCTTTCTTCGTCACCGCAAGCCAATATTTCTACACGACCATCTGACAAGTTACGTGCATAACCGGTAATACCCAGATCATGCGCCTTGGTTTGTGTGGATGCACGAAAAAACACACCCTGCACTCTTCCCGAAACAAGACAGCGTTCACAGATCATTATTGAAAGATTACTCTTGCCTTTTGACCTGCACGTAATATTTCACCAAAGTCACCAAAACTGATATCCACATTATATTTTACAATTCCATTTGCAGTATCCACAGGCTCAAGCCCGGCAAAATATACGGAACCATTAAATGTTTTTCCATTTACTTTAACTTCCGCTTTCTTGCCTGCTGTCATGTGTGTCACCTTTTCAGGGCCAACCGTAATACGCGCCAACATACGTCCTGTTTCCGCCATGGTGATCATGGGTTGTGACTGCAATGCTGACACAATAGTTTGACCCACACTGGCATTACGACTGAGAATAATCCCGTCAAATGGGGCATGTATGGCACTGTATTTTAATGCTGTATATTTTCTTACCAGCACAGCCTGAGCTTTTTTCTCTGTCGCCAATGCCCTGGTATGCTCAAGATTGGCCTGCTCCAGTTCATGTTCAGATGAGACCGTTCTGTTATAAAGTTCTTCTACCCTGTCCAGCTCGCGTTTTGCCTCAATTAATATTTCCTGTGCTTTTTTAAGATCGGCTTCTGCGTGATTTACATCTGCCACAAACACACGCTCATTCAGCTTTAACAACAACTGGTCTTTTTTAACTCGTTGCCCCTCAGTAACAGGAACCTCCTTGACCACACCATTTACCAGTACACCTAGTTCAACACGTTGTGCCCATACCAGCATCCCTTCATATTCCTCTGCCATCAATGTATTGCTTGAAACAATCAGCAGTAATAACCAACCAAAGCCTGCATATTTATTTTTCATCATGAGCTCCCCCTGACAGGGCATCCAGCTTTGCCCATGCCAATTCAATAGCATAACGTGTTTGTGCTTCCTTCATGCGTGCATCCGAAAATTTCACCATCGAATCACCTAAATCTGTTTTTACTTCCATCTCATACAATGCCCTGCTGCGATCAAGATACAGATCACGGTAATCTATCAACACATTGATCTCTTCTCTTTGCACGCGCAATGTATCCAGTTGTAACCATAGTCTAAGTATTTCTTGATCAATTTCACGTTCTTTCGCGATCAGCTCTGCCTGATAACGACGTACATTAGCCTGTTTACGTGCGCTGTTTGCCTTAACACTCCCCCCGGTTGTCAAAGGTATCTCAAGCACCAGTCCAGCCTGAATATCATCTCTGGAACCAAATTGGCGCTCATAGGCTGATGCCTCAATCTCTGCTCTTAATACTGGCCTGCCACCAGATCTTGCAGCACTAACCCGCATTTGTGCTGCTTCCAGTTGTTTACGCATGGCTTGGATAACCGGATTGGTTTGGTGTGCTTCTTTTTTCAGTATTTCAAGTTCGGGTAATTTGCGATTAAGGTTTTTTAATTTCGGTAAAGCAAGTGAAGACGACAAACTTTCGGGGCGATTTAATGCCAGGGCCAGTCTTGCCCTGTGTAAACGTTGTTTGGTCTGACTTGAATAACGCATGCGTCTTGATTGTTGGTAAACAGACTCCTTTTCCTTTAATACGATATCTGATACTCGTCCAAGTGCATGCCTGTCTTTCATTCGGTCAAAGCGAACATAATGAACTGACATTGCTTCGTTATCACGAATGTATTCAAGATCCGTCAGCAAGACATCAAAATAGCGTGCCATGATTTCGATACGCCTTTGGTTGCGCAAATCCTTTATCAGAAACTCACGATGCTGCACATCCTGCTGTGCCGCTTTTAATAATGCACTGCTATACCCAAAATCATAAAGTTGTTTTTCCAGAAGAAATGATACCTGACTATCATTATGACTTTGATCAGATGTGGCACTACCCGGTTCAACCCATTGCGCCCGGGCTTCAATAGATGAATTAAATCCACTGATTGCATCAACTGAAAGAATATCTGCCTGTGCCTTATCACGATCTGCTGTAATGAGTTCAAGATCAGGGTGAGGTTCATTAGCCAATGACAATGCATATTCAAGAGTCAGGGGTTCAGGAAGATTACTTTGTGCGAACGCAACCGGTATTGCCTGAGATACAGACAACAGTACTATCGTCATTACCAGACGTTTTACTTCCCCCGCATTGATAAAAGGCATTATTGCGACCGTTTTCTCTCACGCTTATATTTCGTGAAATTCATTTTTTTGTACAACCCTTTTTCAACAAACTCCCCCAACCACATAAATTCTTCAACTCCGGATGTGGCACCGGTAAAACGCACAATTCGCTTACCCTCAAGGTCAAAGAAAATAAAAACCGGGGTGGCGCGAACCCGGTGAACCTTGAACGAATAATCTTTGGCTGTCATCTGTTGGCCATCAAATCCCGTTATCTCCGTGTTCCCTTCGATATTGACCGAATAAAGCATGAAGTGTTTGCGGAAATAATCCTGAACCTCTGGCTGATTCAATACTGTTTCTTTCATGCGATGACAAAATGGACATTCATCCATTTCAAAAAATATCAGGATGGCTTTTTTATTTTCTTCACGTGCTATTTCCAGCTCTTCCGTAAAATCACCCAGTGTCTCATGAAAAAAATAAGTATAGGGATCACGTGGCACAGCGGCCTGAACCGAGATACTACTTGTAATAATAAAGAGTATTGTCAAACAAGAGAGATATCTTGCCATTAGATTCATTTAACACTGACCTGTTGGACAAGTTTTTTTTTACTGGCTGCCTTTTTCCTGTTAATGAATGACTCAAGCATTTCACCGGTCAGTGGCCCCACCTGACGTGCAACCAGTTTACCTTCTGGTGAAATCAAATATGTTGTCGGTAATCCCGGTATTGCACCAAGCAAAATTGAATCTGGCTTGTCATCCTTAAGCATAGGAATAATTGGATAGTTGATCATGTATTCATCAACGAATTTATTCAATCGTGTCGTGGATATCTCTTCATGATTAATACCAATTACAACGGCATCCTTGTCTTTGTTATTTTCATGGAAATGAACAAGATCCGGAATCTCTTCAAGGCAGGGCGGACACCATGTTGCCCAGTAGTTCACCACAACCCATTTGCCGCGATAATCCGATAATTTGATTTTCTGTCCATTGATGTCTGTCAATGTGAGATCAACAGGCTTTTTCTCTTCTTCAGCTGTCACTGAAATAGAAAAGAAAAAAAGAAATAAAAACACATACTTTACAAATACGTTGCTGACTGCCATGTTTTCTACCTGCCCAATAAAAATAATGCCGTAACATCTCACGCTCCCGTGCATTATAGCGGTTAACCAGGAGCCTGTCGGGCTTAGGGAATTGTAGCGAGGCGGGTGGGAAGTCGAGGCCATTTTTTCGATTATTTGAGGCCAATAGTGAACCTATTAAACGAAAATGATCGAAAAAATGGGCCGATTTCCCGCCGCCGCAGTAAATTCTTCCTAAGTCCGGCAGGCTCCTAATCCGCGCGATAAGCCCCAAAAACGCTTATAATCTGAGACAGGATAAAAAAAGAAAAGTTTCCCGCAAACAAAGGCTAAATGCATGGCAATAATTAAAAAACCGGATTTTATTCAAAGCATTGCAGATGCCCTGCAGTTTATCTCCTACTATCATCCCGCTGACTATATCCATGCCCTGCATGAGGCCTATCAACGTGAGGAATCACCGGCTGCCAAAGATGCCATGGCCCAAATCCTGATTAATTCACGCATGTGTGCTGAAGGTCATCGCCCTATTTGTCAGGACACGGGAGCAGTAGTGGTTTTCCTGCAAGTCGGTATGAATATCCAATGGGAAACCGATATGAGTGTAGAGGCCATGGTCAATGAAGCTGTACATCAAGCCTACACCCATCCCGATAACATCCTGCGTGCTTCCATGGTCGAAGATCCAGTGGGTGTACGCAAGAACACAGGCGATAACACACCCGCCATTATTCACACAGAAATTGTTCCCGGTGACAAAGTCGATATCGTGGTCATGGCCAAGGGCGGCGGCTCTGAAAACAAGGCCCGTTTTGCCGTACTTAACCCCAGCGATGATTTGGTAGATTGGGTGGTTGAAACCGTGCCTCAACTAGGTGCAGGCTGGTGCCCGCCTGGTATTCTCGGTATTGGCATCGGTGGCACAGCTGAAAAGGCCATGCTTTTGGCCAAACAATCACTGATGGATCCCATCGATATACCTGCATTACGTGCCAGAGGTGCCAAAACAACTATCGAAAAAATCAGGCTCGACATTTATGACAAGGTGAATGCACTCGGGATTGGTGCTCAAGGTCTGGGCGGGTTAACCACTGTGCTGGATATCAAAATCCGTGACTTCCCCACCCATGCCGCTTCCCTGCCTGTCGCTATGATCCCCAACTGTGCAGCAACACGTCATGCCCATTTTACGCTGGATGGCAGTGGTCCAGCTGTGTTGAAACCACCGCGTCTTGAAGAGTGGCCAAAAATCACCTGGGATGCGTCCAGTGGATCACGCCGAGTCGATCTGGATTCTGTTACCCGAGAAGATATCGCTCAGTGGAAGCCGGGTGAAACACTCCTGCTGAGTGGCAAATTACTCACTGGAAGAGATGCTGTGCATAAGCGTATTGCTGATTTGCTCACCAAGGGTGAGGCGCTGCCCAAGGGGCTCGATTTCACCAATCGGTTTATCTATTACGTTGGCCCGGTTGACCCCGTGAGAGATGAAGTCGTTGGCCCTGCCGGTCCGACAACGGCCACACGCATGGACAAATTTACTGAAATGATGCTGGGTAAAATCGGGCTTCTGGGGATGATTGGCAAGGCTGAACGTGGGCCTCAAACCATTGATTTTATTAAAAAATACAAGTCTACTTATCTGATTGCCACCGGTGGGGCTGCCTATCTTATCGCTCAGGCCATCAAATCGTCCCGTGTCGTGGCCTTTGAGGAAATGGGGATGGAAGCCATCTATGAGTTTGAGGTCAAGGATATGCCCGTTACCGTCGCTGTGGACAGCAAGGGTGAATCTATCCATAACACTGGACCATCCCAGTGGCGTGTACGCATCGGTAAAACTCCTGAATAGCCCTGCTTTAGGCCTGTTTTGTCCTATCTTTC
>DAOVJZ010000040.1 GCA_030632035.1 Granulosicoccaceae bacterium
AATGCCGGTGATGGTCGTCATGCCCATCCAACCCAGGCGATGCTGGATATGTTCACAATCCGTCGCCACAAAAAAGAATTTCAGAATTTACGCGTCGCCATTGTAGGTGATGTACTGCACTCACGTGTCGCCCGCTCACAAATACATGCGTTATCAACACTCGGTACACCTGAAATAAGAGTCGTTGCACCAAAAACATTATTACCACGCGATGTAAGCCGACTCGGTGTACATGTTTATCATGATTTATGTGAAGGCATTAAAGATGTCGATGTCATTATTATGTTACGCCTGCAAAAGGAACGTATGACCGGTGCCTTCCTGCCAAGTGAACATGAATATTTCCATCTTTATGGTTTAACTGAAGAGAAGCTCCAGCATGCCAAACCCGATGTAACGGTGATGCACCCCGGCCCCATTAACCGTGGTGTAGAAATGGATTCACAAGTCGCCGATGGTCCGCACTCTGTTATTCTGGAACAAGTGACAAATGGTATTGCAGTACGCATGGCCATCATGGCGATGATCATGGGTAATCGTCAGGGAGAGCCATCATGAACGTGCTTATTAAAAATGGACACGTCATCGACCCGGCCAACAATATTGATGGCGAGAATGATATTTATATTACCGATGGCTCTATTGCAGCAGTGGGTAAAACACCGGGCGGGTTCAAGGCTGATAACACTATCGATGCAACCGGAAAGATTGTTTGTCCCGGTCTGGTTGATTTGTGTGTGCGCTTACGCGAGCCCGGTCAGGAACATAAAGCAACCATAAAAAGTGAAACACTGGCCGCTGCCAGTAACGGTATTACTACACTTTGTTGCCCACCAGATACTCAACCTGTCATTGATACGCCTGCTGTTGTTGAATCCATTCACGAACGTACTGAACATTATGGTTATGCACAGGTATTACCACTCGGGGCACTCACTCAGGGGTTGGAAGGTATTCGTCTGAGTGAAATGGCGGCACTCAAGGAAGCCGGTTGTGTTGGCGTCAGTAATGCCATGCACAATATTGAAAACACGCTTATCATGCGTCGCGCAATGGAATATGCCGCCACCTTTGATTTAACCGTATTCATTCAACCCGAAGATTCCGTTTTACGTGATGGTGGTACTGCACACGAAGGTGAACTCAGTACACGTCTGGGGTTGCGCGGCATACCGCAAGCGGCTGAAACCGTTGCAGTTGCAACTTATATTGCACTGGCGGCTGAAACCGGTGTACGCATACATTTCAATCACCTCTCAACTGCGCGTGCTGTAGAAATGGTGGGTCGTGCGATTCATGATGGTCTCCCCATTAGCGCAGATGTCACCGCACATCATCTGTTCCTGACTGAAATGGAATTGGGTGATTACAATACTAATGGTTTTGTTGAGCCACCTTTACGTTCTGAGCGGGATCGCGATGGTCTACGCAATGGACTAGCCAAAGGGGCTGTTTCGGCTATTTGTTCTGATCATCAACCCCATGAGCTGGATGCAAAACTGGCTCCATTTGCACAGGCCGAACCGGGTATATCTTCTCTCGATACACTGTTACCACTCGGATTAAGACTGGTCGATGAAGGTATCATGACCATGACGGATGTACTGGCCTGCCTGACTTGTAACCCGGCACAAATACTGAAAGTTGATGCCGGTACCTTAAGTGAAGGTACACAGGCCGATGTTTGTATCTTTGACCCTGAAAAGAGCTGGCAACTAACAACTGACAATATGGTGAGTCGCGGTACCAACTCCCCCTTTATTGGCTGGGAATTCAAAGGCAAGGTCACTCATACCCTGCACAAAGGTCGCATGGTATTTGAAGCGGAATAATATTTAACTCATGACTGATAAATCTCACCGCGGTACTGTTTTTCTCGAACAAGCCAAAATACTTTCTCACCAAAGTTTTGCTGGCGATCAATATATTCTGCGTATCAATGCACCCAGGTGTGCGCAACATGCGAAACCCGGAAGCTTTATGCACATCACCTGTGATCCAGCCCTACCCATGCGCCGTCCCATTTCCATTATGCGTGTTGATAGCAAGGCTGGTTGGGTTGACCTGTTATATAAAGTAGTGGGAACGGGTACACGTTTACTTGCACAAAGAAAAGTCGGTGAACAATTAAGCACTTTAGGTCCCATCGGAAATGGTTTTGTACCCAGTGAAAATAAAACCCGTCCTTTATTGATTGGCGGTGGCGTCGGGATGCCACCCATGATCTTTATTGCCGATGAACTGCGCAAGAAAAAAACACATCAACCGTTTATGATCCTGGGTTCAGAAGTGCCGTTTCCGTTTAAACAACAACCATCACAATTTATGTTGCCGGGAATCCCTGAAGGGGTCATTGGTACCATGCCATTGATGGAAGACTGGGGCATTGCCTGTCGTCTTGCCAGCCTGCAAGACTTCCCCGGTTGCTTTAATGGTTATGTCACCGATCTCGCGCGCACATGGTTGAATGCACTGGATGATCAGCAACGCAATGAAGTGGAAATATTTTCCTGCGGCCCTCATCCCATGCTGGAAGCCGTGGCCAAACTGGCAAAGGAATTTTCCCTTCCATCACAACTGTCGCTGGAAGAATATATGGCCTGTGGTGTAGGTGGTTGTGCCGGTTGCACAGTCCCTGTTCAAACTGAAAATGGTACTGCAATGAAACGGGTTTGTGTTGATGGTCCCGTCTTTAGCGGAGAAGCTGTTTTTTATTAACACTCATAGAGTGGTATAAGTTGAGATCCCTGTATTAATCAAAATCGCTCTTATTTGAAGCTCGCATCTGTGCTTCTGCCTTGCTAACTGTGCCTTTTTCTACAAGATCCTGCAAACATTGATCCAGCGTCTGCATACCCACTGCCTGACCGGTCTGGATAGCAGAATACATTTGCGGAATTTTATTTTCACGAATCAGGTTACGAATCGCCGGTGTGCCAATCATGATCTCATGTGCAGCCGTACGACCACCGCCAATCTTTTTAAGCAAGGTTTGTGAAATTACCGCACGTAATGATTCCGATAACATGGAACGTACCATGTCTTTTTCTGCGGCCGGGAATACATCCACAATACGATCAACAGTCTTGGCTGCTGAACTGGTATGCAGTGTTCCAAAAACAAGGTGACCCGTTTCTGCCGCTGACAATGCCAAACGAATAGTTTCAAGATCTCGCATTTCACCAACCAGAATAATATCCGGATCTTCACGCAAAGCGGAACGCAAAGCCTCATTAAATCCAAGTGTGTCACGATGCACCTCACGCTGGTTCACCAGACATTTTTTACTTTGGTGTACAAATTCAATCGGATCCTCAACTGTCAGGATATGTTCATATACACTTTCGTTCTTGTAGTTAACCATGCCGGCCAGTGTGGTGGATTTACCCGAACCAGTTGGCCCTGTCACCAGCACGATGCCACGTGGTACATCGGCAATATCCTTGAATATTGGCGGACAACCCAGTTCTTCCAGCGTCAGGATCTTGGATGGAATGGTACGAAACACCGCACCGGCACCCCGATTATGGTTAAATGCATTCACACGAAAACGGGCAAGGCCGGGGATCTCAAAAGAAAAGTCAGTCTCAAGGAATTCTTCAAAATCCTTGCGTTGCTTATCATTCATAATGTCATAAATAAGCGCATGAACTTGCTTATGATCCATTGCAGGCAGATTGACACGGCGTATATCACCATCAATACGAATCATGGGCGGCAAACCAGCTGACAAATGTAAGTCAGATGCATCATTTTTGACGCTAAAGGCAAGTAATTCAGCGATATCCATTGGTGATCCTCTATTATATTATTTTGGTATTTCCATTCTTATCTTATCGGCCGTAAAACGAACAAATTAAGGAGCCTCTGATTAATTCTGGGCAGAAGTGAATAATTTTGGACTCATAGCATCTGTTTATGAGTTAATTAGAGGCTCCTTTGAGTATAGAAGATAATGCCAGATACAAAATATCGATTAAAATCAATAATTAACCATATCCGAATGTCGGAAGAAAAATTTGCTCGACCCGCCAATTCTGTACAATTATTGGCCGTTAGCAAGGTACATCCAGCAAACGAAATCCGGAAAGCCAATGCGGCAGGCCAAACCAGCTTTGGCGAAAACTACCTGCAAGAGGCCCTGGAGAAAATCGGGAAATTATCAGACCTCAATCTGGATTGGCATTTCATTGGAACCATTCAATCCAATAAGACCAGACCGATTGCAGAAAACTTCAGTTGGGCGCATGGCATCAGCAGTATCAAGGTCGCCCGGCGTTTGGGTGAACAGCGTCCAACCAATCTGCCACCCCTGAATATCTGCCTGCAAATCAACATCAGTGGTGAAAACACCAAATCAGGGATTACACCCGACGCAACCATGGCTATTGCCAAAGAAATCATCACTCTTCCTGGCATCAAACTACGTGGACTCATGGCAATTCCGGAACACGTCACCGATTTTGAACAACAGCGCATTCCTTTTAAAAAATTAAGACAACTAAAAGAACAGTTAAATCGGAATGGCATCGATATGGATACCCTGTCCATGGGCATGTCGGGTGATATGGAGGCCGCGATTGCCGAAGGCGCAACTATTGTCCGGATTGGCACAGATATATTTGGGGAAAGACCAAAAAAGCAGGGTTAATAATAGAACCGTAACTTTTCATCACTCCCTATATCCTGTATCTTGAACATATGAAAAACAGCGTTATTACATTTATTGGCGGCGGTAACATGGCCAGCAGTCTGATCGGCGGCCTGATTGCCGATGGTTGTCCATCCGGTAATCTATGGGTTACTGATACAAACCAGGAAAAACTGGATTATCTTTCCAGTCGTTTCTCGATTAATACAACTGTCGATAACAATGAAGCCGTTGCAAAATCAGACGTGGTGGTATTGTGTGTCAAACCACAAATCATGCACGAAGTAACAACAAACATTGCTGATGTTGTACAAAATAAAAAGCCGCTCGTAATTTCTGTTGCCGCTGGTATCCGTGAAAGCAATCTGCAAACCTGGCTTGGCGGTAACATCGCCATCGTACGCGTTATGCCCAACACACCAGCGTTGATTCAAACCGGTGCCAGTGGTCTTTATGCCAATGCCAATGTCTCCGATGATCAACGTAGTCTGGCTGAAAATATTTTACGTGCAGTGGGGCTTGCGCTATGGCTGGATGATGAAAACATGATGGATATAGTGACTGCCCTTTCCGGTAGCGGTCCAGCCTATTTCTTTTATGTAATGGAGGCAATGGAAAGAGCCGCTATTGATCTGGGATTAGAGAAAAAAACTGCACACTTGCTAACATTACAAACAGCATTAGGCGCGGCAAAAATGGCTCTGGAAAGTTCTGAAGATGTTGCTGAATTGCGCCGATGCGTAACTTCACCGGGCGGTACAACAGAACAAGCTATCAATGCATTACAATCTGGTGGGCTGGAAAAAATATTTGCCGATGCAATCACTGCGGCGGCTAATCGTTCAAAAGAACTGGCAATAGAATTTGGAGAAAAATAGTGGGTAATGATTATCTAACAAATCCTTTAGTATTTCTTATTTCAACCCTGTTTGATCTTTACATTCTGATTGTGATGCTGCGTTTTATATTTCAGATAATACGTGCCGATTTTTATAATCCGTTATCACAATTTATTGTCAAAGTAACAAGTCCATTACTTATACCTATTCGGCGCATTGTTCCTTCCATGGGTAACATTGATACTTCATGTGTCATACTGCTCCTGGCATTACAACTGATTAAGCTCAGTATTGTCGGGTTGCTTTCAGGCGGTATGTTTGCGATTGGTATGCTGCTGGTACTCACTGTTGCCGAAACTGTTTCACTGGTATTCAGTGTGTTCACTTTCGGGATTCTTATTCAGGTTATCTTAAGCTGGGTTAGTCCTGGCACACATAACCCGGTCACTGCCGTACTTTACAGCCTGACCGAACCCGTACTTGGTCCTTTCCGTAGATTGATTCCACCAATTGCCGGTTTTGATCTTTCACCCATTGCCGCCTTACTCGCATTACAGATCGGCAAAATGCTGGTGATGCCACCTATTCTCGCACTAGCCCGTAGTCTTGCCGGATAACGATTTTTACCACTGGGACGGCGACAACCTGATCCTGAATGTGCGCCTGCAACCCAAGTCCAGTAATGACAAAATAGTTGGTGTCGAAAATAATTATTTAAAAGTTCGCATTACCTCGCCGCCAGTCGATGGCAAGGCCAATAAACACCTGATTAAAATGCTGGCCAAACAATTTTCGGTTGCACCATCCAGTATCCAGCTTCTCAGCGGTGAAACAGCGCGGGAAAAACGCCTGTGCATTCCCGGTCCAACCCGGCTCCCGGACTTCATTTTACCGCCCCAAAAGTGAGGCAAGGGTCACAATCCAGCACTCTTTCTTACTGATTCACTTCAGTTTTCCCTAACCTGACTCGATATACAAGTACAACTGTTACTCTCTGAATTTACTGGAAAAAGCTATGGAAATGACCGATTTTTCCCACCGTATCGAGGACTATGCCGAATGGAAGTCCAACCTGATACAGGAAATAAAAAAATACAAAAAGTGGCTGGATGATCAAGGGCTTGATGAACCCGATACCGACCTGCGTATTTATGAGTTACTGGAAACACTCAAGTCTGATCGTGTCACTATCGCCTTTGTGGCTGAATTTTCCCGCGGCAAAACCGAACTGATTAATGCCATTTTCTTTGCTTCTTATAAACGCCGCCTGCTCCCTTCCGAAGCTGGCCGTACCACCATGTGCCCAACCGAACTTTTTCATGATGACAAAAGTGAAGAAGCCTATTTACGTTTGTTGCCCATTGAAACCCGGGCAGAAGAAAAGAGCATTGCTGCATACAAACAGGATCCAATGGCATGGCAACAACACCCGCTCAACACTGACTACCCCGATGAAATGGAAGAAGTATTCAAGGAAATTGTCCAGACCAAAAAAGTACCCATTGAAGAAGCCCTGCGTCTTGGTTTATATGATGAAGCACATCATGAATCTATTGGTGGTGGTGATGAGGTTGAAATTCCGGTATGGCGTCATGCGCTGATCAGTTTTCCACACCCGTTATTAAAACAGGGTCTGGTTATACTGGACACACCCGGACTAAATGCACTCGGCAACGAACCTGAACTTACTGTTAATATGCTGCCCAATGCACAGGCCGTGCTGTTTGTACTGGCCGCCGATACCGGTGTAACCAAATCTGACATGGATATGTGGCAAAACTATATTCGTTCATTCCGTAACGTCCATGATAATGGGTTGATGGTTGTAATGAACAAGATCGATACCTTGTGGGACGAACTCAAAGGTGAAAGTGCCATTGAACAAACAATCAGCAAGCAATCCAGCGAAGCGGCAAAAATGCTGGGTATTTCTGCAAACAGTATTTTTCCATTATCAGCACAAAAAGGCCTTATTGCAAAAGTAAAACATGATGAACCTCTGCTTGAACAGTCGCGTTTATTGGCTCTGGAAACTTCACTGGCCAAAAACGTGATCCCGCATAAACAGGAAATCGTACGCAATAATGTTGTAAATGACATTGGTGGCATGGTACAGGACTCAAGAGGCGTTATTATTTCACGCCTGCAATCTACTGAAAAACAGAAAAAGGAACTGGAAAACCTGAGCGGTAAAAATGCAAATATGATTCAACACTTGATGGAAACAACACGTGAAGAGCAAGTTATCTATCAAAAGAATCTACAAAGTTTTCAGTCAAGTCATGCCTCACTAAAGCAAAAGGCACAGGGTTTAATGGCATCACTCAGTGTCAGTGCGATTGATAAAATGATCACACAGGCGCGTACTGATATGGCTGATAGCTGGACTACTCATGGCCTCAAGGTGGGTATGCAGACTGTATTCGATAATGCACGTAACAATATGGACAATGCAAAAATGCAGGCCGACAGGATTCGTGATGAAGTGATGGCCATTTACAAAAAGTTCCATGAACAACATGGCATGATGGCAGTTAAACCAAAAGTATTTTCCATTACCCGGTATAAACTGGAACTGGATAAACTATATGAAGAGGCAGAAGAATTCAGAAAGAGCCCTGCCACTGCCATGACCGAAAAATATTTTGTGATTAAGAAATTCTTTATCTCCATAGCCAGTCATGCACGCAACACCTTCTACAGTGCACAAAAGGATGCCGACAACTGGGCTAAAATTGTGATGAATCCATTGGTCCTGCAAATAAGGGAACACAAGGATGCCATGGATAAACGTCTGGCCAGCCTGCGTAAGATCAGTGAGTCACATGAAACGCTTGATGTGAAAATCAAGGAGCTGGAATCAGATATCACGGCATTAAATGAACAACTGGCATCCATCGAAGGTATCCTCAATGCCATCGACTATCCGCTCGAACCTGAAATAGAGATCGCTGCTACAGCCTAGTATTCCTTCAAAAACGGGGGGATTAGAGTTGCGCCCTGTTAACTGCTCACTTAGACTTATGTCTTTGATAACAAGAGCAGATTCCATCCAAAATGCCAGATTCTATTCCTGCTGATTCTATTGGTATTGTCAGTCCCAGCGTACAAAAATTTAATACGCCGCTGGCGCTCGACTGTGGGCGGGAACTCAAGCAATACGAACTTATTTATGAGGCCTATGGTGAGCTCAATGCCGATAAGTCCAATGCCATCCTGATCTGTCATGCCTTGAGCAGTGATCACCATGCCGCCGGTTATCACAGCATGGAAGACAAGAAACCAGGCTGGTGGGAAAACTGTATTGGCCCAGGCAAGCCTATCGATACCAACCGATTTTATGTTATCTGCCCCAATAATCTGGGTGGGTGTAGTGGCTCTACCGGCCCAGTGACAACCAATCCGGAAACCGGCAAGCCCTATGGCCCTGACTTTCCTATCGTAACCGTAAAAGACTGGGTCCAAAGTCAGGCACGGCTAGCCGATGCACTTGGCATTGATCAGTTTGCCGCTGTCATTGGTGGCTCGCTCGGTGGTATGCAGACACTGCAATGGGCGATTGATTTTCCGGATCGTTTGCGCCATTCCGTTATCATCGCTGCCGCTCCGCTTTTATCTGCACAAAACATTGCGTTTAATGATGTTGCACGTCAGGCCATCATGACCGATCCGGAGTTTTATGCCGGCCATTATTACGAGCACAATACCGTCCCTAAACACGGATTGATGATTGCACGTATGCTCGGCCACATTACCTATCTTTCAGATGATTCCATGCGTGGTAAATTCGGGCGTGAATTGCGTGAAGGCAAGCTTAACTACAACTTTGATATTGAATTTCAGGTAGAAAGTTATTTGCGCTATCAAGGTGAATTGTTTATTAATCGCTTTGACGCCAACACCTACCTGCTCATGACCAAGGCACTGGATTATTTTGATCCTGCGGCAGACTACGATGATGACTTGACCAAGGCATTGGCCAACGTTAAATCCAAATCATTGGTCGTGTCATTTACGACTGACTGGCGTTTCTCACCCGAACGTTCACTTGAAATCGTGAAGGCGTTACATAATAACGACAAGGACTTTAGTTATATCGAGGTTGAGGCCAAACATGGACACGATGCATTTTTAATGAAAATACCTTATTACATGGATACATTTTCAGCCTATATGGGTAATGTGAAATAACATGACCGAACTTCGACGCGACCTCGCCATTATCAGTGAGTGGATCAAACCCAACAGCCGAATTCTCGATCTAGGTTGTGGTAATGGCACCCTGTTGAAACACCTGCGTGATACGCGGGGTGTAAATGGCTATGGTCTTGAAATCAATACCAATAAAATTATTCAGTGTGTAAATAATAATATCAATGTAATCCAGACTGACCTTGATGCCGGCTTGTCTGA
>DAOVJZ010000094.1 GCA_030632035.1 Granulosicoccaceae bacterium
GGCGTCATGGATGAAATTATCAAACACGTTCTGCCAGGAAAATGGCTGGATAAAGAGACCAAGTTTTTTATTAACCCAACCGGTCGTTTTGTAATTGGTGGCCCTGTGGGTGACTGTGGTCTGACCGGTCGCAAGATTATTGTTGATACCTACGGTGGTATGGCGCGTCATGGTGGTGGTGCCTTCTCTGGTAAGGATCCTTCCAAGGTGGATCGCTCTGCCGCTTATGCCGGTCGTTATGTAGCGAAGAACATTGTTGCTGCGGGTCTGGCTGAGCGTTGTGAAATTCAGATTTCATATGCCATTGGTGTAGCAGAACCTACTTCTATCAGCATTGAAACATTTGGTACAGGTAAAGTATCTGAAAGCAGAATTATTGAACTGGTACGTGAACACTTTGATTTACGTCCTAAAGGTTTGGTCAAAATGCTGGATCTATTACGTCCCATCTACACACCAACAGCGGCTTATGGTCACTTTGGTCGTGAAGATGAAAACTTTACATGGGAAAAAACAGACAAAGCCGATGCACTACGTGATGCAGCCGGTATCAAAGTCGCTTAAAGAATTAACGTCGGGAGCAATAAAATAATGAGTTCACAACCTGCACAAAATATGGAACAGGATTACAAAGTCGCGGATATCACTCTGGCCGATTGGGGTCGCAAGGAAATCAGTATCGCTGAAACCGAAATGCCGGGCTTGATGGCATTGCGTGAAGAATTTGGCGCACAACAGCCACTGAAGGGGGCACGCATTATGGGTAGTCTGCACATGACTATTCAAACTGCGGTGTTGATCGAAACCCTGGTTGCATTAGGTGCTGAAGTCCGCTGGGTATCCTGTAATATTTTCTCTACTCAGGATCATGCCGCTGCAGCCATTGCTGCACTAGGTATTCCGGTTTATGCCTGGAAAGGTGAAACCATTGAAGAATACTGGTGGTGTACTGAACAAGCACTGAACTGGCCTGGTGGTCAATTCCCTAACATGATCCTGGATGATGGCGGCGATGCCACATTGCTCGTTCATAAAGGCGCTGAGTTTGAAAAATCGGGCAGTATCCCTGCTACCAAAGATGACGATAACGAAGAGTGGGCTGCGATCCTGAATGTATTGCGCAACACTAAAGAAAAAGATAAATGGACCAAAACCGTTGAAAGCGTTAAGGGTGTTACCGAAGAAACCACTACTGGTGTTCACCGTTTATATCAAATGCAAGAAGCGGGTGAATTACAATTCCCGGCCATGAACGTGAACGATTCAGCTACCAAATCCAAGTTCGATAACCTGTATGGTTGTCGCGAATCACTGATTGACAGTATCAAGCGTGCCACTGATGTCATGATCGCCGGTAAAATCTGCGTGGTACTCGGTTACGGTGATGTGGGTAAAGGTTGTGCGCAAGCCTACCGCGGTATGGGTGCAACAGTCTGGGTTACTGAAATCGATCCGATTTGTTCCCTACAGGCCGCAATGGAAGGTTACCGTGTTGTTGATATGAACGAAGCTGCCAAACAAGGTGACATCTTTGTTACCACTACCGGTAATGTGCATGTTATCAATCATGATCACATGGCCTCCATGAAGAACGAAGCCATTGTTTGTAACATCGGTCACTTCGATTCAGAAATTGATATCGCCTCTCTGGAAAAATATCAGTGGGAAGAAATCAAACCACAAGTTGATCACGTTATTTTCCCTGATGGAAAACGTATTATTATTCTTGCCAAGGGTCGTCTGGTTAACCTGGGTTGTGCTACGGGTCACCCAAGCTTTGTTATGTCCGCCTCCTTCACCAATCAGGTGATGGCGCAAATGGAATTCTTCGCCAACGCTGAAAATTATAAAAATGAAGTTTATATTTTGCCAAAAATTCTTGATGAAAAAGTCGCTCGTTTGCACCTTAAGAAAATTGGCGCTCACCTGACTGAGTTGAGTAAAACACAGGCTGATTATATTGGTGTGCCAATTGAAGGTCCTTACAAACCTGATCATTACCGTTATTAATTAATAACCACAGAGGGCACAAAGGACACAGAGATTTTTAATATATTTTTTAATTTAATTTCTCTTTGAACTCTGTGTTCTCCGTGGTTCAAATAATAAATAAAATGGATTCACAAAAAAAATTCCCGCCTACATTCAGTTTTGAGTTCTTTCCGCCCAAGACAGCGGAAGGTGCAGAGAAACTGCGTAATGTACGCGATACACTCGGGAAGCTAAATCCAAAATATTTTTCTGTCACTTTTGGTGCCGGCGGTAGTACCCAGCAGGGTACTTACGAAACGGTTGTCGAAATTCAGTCTGCTGGTTTTCAGGCGGCCCCGCATCTTTCCTGTGTTGGCTCAACACGTGAACGCGTAAGTGAAATCCTGCAAAGCTACTTGAACGAAGGTATTTCGCACATCGTTGCACTGCGTGGTGATATGCCCTCCGGTATGGGAGAAGCCGGTGAGTTCCGTTATGCCAATGAACTGGTCGAATTTATTCGTGAAGAGACCGGTGACAAGTTTTTTATTGAAGTCGCCGCCTATCCTGAATTTCATCCACAGGCGATCAGTGCCGAAGTGGATTTGCAAAACTTTGCCCGTAAGGTAAAGGCCGGTGCCAATAGCGCACTGACCCAATACTTTTATAATCCGGATGCCTATTTTCGTTTTGTGAATGACTGTGAAAAACTCGGCGTCGATATTCCCATCGTGCCCGGTATTATGCCCATCACCAATTACAAGCAACTGGCGCGTTTCTCAGACATGTGTGGTTCCGAAATCCCACGCTGGATCCGTAAGCGTCTGGAAAGCTATGGTGATGATATTGAATCCCTGCGTGACTTCGGCATGGATGTCACCGTCGATATGTGCCAAAAACTACTCGATGCGGGTGCACCCGGCCTGCACTTCTATACCATGAACCAGACAGGCCCGACCATGACAGTTTGGGAAAGACTCGGGCTTTAAAATAATTCCTGCTCTTCTTTTAATAATATCCTCTGTGCCCTCCGTGCTCTCTGTGGTTTAATACCACAACATGAAAAACAACGACTTCAACCAACGCGACCTGTCTGCCCTATGGCATCCCTGCACCCAGATGAAGGATCACGAGTGGCTGCCGCTGGTGCCGATCAAAAAAGGCGATGGTGTCTGGCTGGAAGATTTTGAAGGCAATCGCTATCTGGATGCGATCAGTTCATGGTGGGTGAATATGTTTGGTCACTGTAATCCACGCATTAATGATGCGGTAAAAAAACAGCTCGATACCCTCGAACATGTCTTGCTTGCCGGTTTTTCACATGAACCTGCCGTGCAACTGGCTGAAAAACTGGTTGCAGTCACACCCAAAGGACTTGATAAGGTTTTCTATGCCGACAACGGTTCTTCTGCGGTCGAAGTCGCACTCAAGATGAGTTTTCACTACTGGCAAAATATTGGTCAAAAAAATAAAACAAAATTCATTACTCTTTCCAATGGTTACCACGGCGAGACTCTGGGTGCACTCGCTGTCGGTGATGTGGAACTATACAAGGAAACCTATGCCCCGCTATTGATGCAACCCATCACAGTGACTTCACCGGATTGTTATTACCGTGAACAAGATGAAACCTGTGCTGAACATTCAGAACACATGTTTTCAGAAATGAAAGAAACACTGGCACAACATGCGGAAGAAACCTGTGCCGTGATTGTCGAACCACTCGTACAATGCGCCGGCAATATGCGTATGTATGATCCGGTTTATTTATCTTTACTCAGGAAAGCCTGCGATGAATACAACGTGCATTTGATTGCCGATGAGATCGCAGTTGGCTTTGGTCGCACCGGAACAATGTTTGCGTGTGAGCAGGCAAATATAACGCCAGACTTTATGTGTTTATCGAAAGGGCTAACCGGTGGTTATTTGCCTTTATCTGCCGTGCTTACAACCAACAAAGTCTATGATGCCTTTTATGATGATTATAAAAACCTGACCGCGTTTTTACATTCACACAGTTATACCGGTAATCCATTGGGTTGTAGTGCTGCACTGGCCACACTGGCTATTTTTGAACAAGACAATGTGATTGAAAAAAATAAAGCCCTGATTCAACAACTCACCATGGCCACTGAACAATTTAATGAACACCCACATGTGGCTGAAGTGCGCCAAACCGGCATGATTGCGGCCATTGAAATGGTGAAAGAAAAACAAACCCGCGAACCTTATCCGTGGCAGGAACGCCGCGGACTGAAAGTCTATCAACATGGTCTGAAAAATGGTGTCTTGTTAAGACCACTGGGTAATGTGGTTTATTTCATGCCGCCTTATGTGATCACTGCAGATGAAATTGATATGATGACCAAGGTTGCACTTGAAGGAATTAACATAGCATCAAAATAGCCTTTTAACTTTATAACTTTTATAACCTTATTTATGCGCATCCCCCGACTCTATTTACCCCAGACCCTGAATGAAGGTGATGTCATTACACTTGATGATAATACGGCCAATCATTCGGTTAGGGTATTACGCCTTAAGGAAAATGCACCGGTTATTTTGTTTAATGGTGAAGGCGGTGAGTTTGAGGCCACTATTGAAACTATAAAAAAACAGGTCTCTGTAAAAGTTGGAAGGTTTATTGATGTTGATCGGGAATCATCACTCCATATTCATCTTGTACAGGGAATTTCACGTGGCGAACGTATGGACTACACCATACAAAAAGCCGTTGAATTGGGTATCACTGAAATCACACCGGTAATGACTGATCGCTGTGTGGTTAAACTGGGTGCAGAACGTGCACAGAAACGGCTGGAACATTGGCGTGGAGTCATGATCAGTGCCTGCGAACAAAGTGGCCGTACCCGTATTCCAGAACTCAATCCGATACAAAAACTGGATGACTGGATGGATCAACCCCGCCAAATCAACGGGCTGGTTTTATACCACAAGGCAACGGCACATTTATCTGATATCACCAAGCCAGAAGAAGATATTACCTTATTGATTGGTCCTGAAGGTGGACTGGATGAAGCGGAAATAAAACATGCGGTAAATAAAGGTTTTACTGAGATTCAATTGGGACCACGGGTATTGCGCACAGAAACGGCCGCTCTTACGGTGTTGTCCGCAATACAAACACTATGGGGAGATTTGGGTTAGCTTTGCCGCCATTCTGGAAAAACCGGTATGATCGTGTTGTCCATTCATATAAAAAATACGCTAACATGTACTTACGCACTGAATTCCCGTCTGGACGAAAACCATTATGAGTATTGAGCATCTGCATTCCGTACCCCATCTGACCACGGCACTGACCGGCCCGCTATTACAGATAGAATCGCACTTGCTCTCTCAACAAGCTGATATCGAAGCCTGGTTTCGCCAGCAATGGCTGAAAACCCCTGCTCCTTTTTATGCCTCTGTTGATCTACGCAACGCTGGCTTTAAGCTGGCACCGGTTGATACCAACCTGTTCCCTGCCGGTTTTAATAACCTGAACCCCGATTTTTTGCCTTTATGTATTCAGGCAGTCCAACTGGCCATTGAACGTGCCTGTCCCAAGGCCAGAAAAGTACTCCTGATCCCCGAAAGCCACACCCGAAATCTATTCTATTTTGAGAGCGTGGCCACCCTGCAGGAAATCCTTATAAAAGCCGGGTTTGAAGTACGTATAGGCTCATTAATTCAGGAACTTGAGCAACCTCAGGACTTTGAATTACCCAGTGGCCGCACGGTAAAACTGGAACCGCTGATACGTGAAGATGACAAGATTGGTGTCCCCGGCTTTTTCCCATGCATGGTCTTGTTAAACAACGATCTAGCCAGCGGTCGTCCGGAAATGCTGGAGAACCTTAACAATCAAACCATTATGCCGCCAATTGAGCTCGGTTGGTCTAACCGGCTCAAGTCTTCCCATTTCAATTATTATCGGGAAATAACGGATGAATTTGCCAAGTTAATCGATATCGATCCGTGGCTTATCACGCCCTTGTTCCGTAATTGTGGTGAAATTGATTTCAAAAAACGCGAAGGGGAGGACTGTCTGGCCCGTAATGCCGATGCCCTGCTCAAGGCCATCAAGGATAAATATGACCAGCATGGTCTGGATGCCAAGCCCTTTGTCATTATCAAGGCCGATGCGGGCACTTATGGCATGGGCATCATGACCGTCCACAGCGGTGAAGAAATCTACGAACTGAACCGCAA
>DAOVJZ010000077.1 GCA_030632035.1 Granulosicoccaceae bacterium
AAAGGCATTGGTGCAGTTTAACCCGCCCATCTATGTACGCCATGAAGTAGTACATAATAAATTTGTGGTCGATTGCCTGCGCAAGGAAGGAGCGGTCTTTGTTGAAGAGTTAAACGAGGTGCCGGACGATGCCACTGTTATTTTCAGTGCCCATGGTGTGTCACAAGCTGTTCGCGATGAAGGGGACAAACGCGGATTAAATGTGCTGGATGCAACTTGCCCGTTGGTAACCAAAGTTCACATGGAAGTTATACGTCATGCCAAAGCCGGGCGTGAATGTATCTTGATCGGTCATGCCGGCCACCCGGAAGTTGAAGGTACAATGGGGCAATATAAAAATTCACAAGGCGGTATGTATCTGGTTGAGACACCGCATGATGTAGAAAAACTAAAAGTAAAAAACCCCGATAACCTGGCCTTTGTAACTCAAACAACCTTATCAGTTGATGATACCAACGATGTCATGGCTACCTTAAGAAGACTTTTTCCGAATATTGTCGGTCCAAAAAAAGATGATATTTGTTATGCCACCCAAAACCGGCAGGATGCAGTCAAGGCACTGGCGCAAAAGAGTGATCTGGTGCTGGTGGTGGGTTCACCCAACAGCTCCAACTCCAATCGTTTAAAGGAAGTGGCAGAAAGAGTAGGAGTCAGGGCTTACCTGATTGATGATGCCACTCACATTGAACAAGACTGGTTAAAAAATGTGAATACCATCGGTATTACCGCTGGTGCCTCAGCACCAGAAGTATTGGTAAAAGAAGTGATCGAAAAGCTAAAAGAATACGGTGTAGATGTTGCAGAAGAAGATGAAGGGCAACGTGAAAATGTGACCTTCACGTTGCCGAAGGTGTTACAGCATTAGTTCCAGCAATCCGCGACTGTACCGGTGCCTGTTTCGCCCTTGGCATTGGTCTGGGTAAGTGACAGGTTTGCACACTGGGGATCACTTTGTGCGGCTGTCGGTGTGGCCGTAATTGTAAAAGTAGTTGTGGTTGATGCTAAAGTGAGATTATAAAAAATCGTACCCTGTCCGTTTGTAGGTACCGTACTTGAAAAAGTAGTGCCTGCAACAGCACCGGTGTAACTGCCATTCTGTGTGTAATATCTTTCCATAGAATTTGCCGCTTCAACCAGAGCAGACTTTGCCTCTGCACGACGTGCTTTTCTAACACTGTCCTGATAGGCAGGATAGGCAATTGACGCGAGAATACCTATGATGGTGACCACAATCATCAGTTCTAGTAACGTGAATCCTGTATGTCTATGGTTAATGTTTTTCATAATAATGACCTTGTTAAGCTTAATAAAATATAAATACGGGTTTTAGACTAGCCTTTTTCAGGTAAAAGACTTTCATCAGGCAAAACCCATATCCTGATGATGGTGCGTTGTCTTATTTCATTGTAGATAAAATCATAACCAACAATTGTGCCCCTTTTAAGATCAAGTATAGATGCATTTTCATTAGTAGGTGTATAGACCTTAATCGATGAGGCAATAGCATATTCCATACTATCAATACGAAGCCGACCCGCACTTAAATCTGTTAGTTCAATGATGCCACCAGATGAGAATTCCTTGGGATAGTAATTCGGAAGGCTCGCCGCTGCGACAGGTAAAGCCAGTGCGAGCCACAGAATCATTAACCAGTATTTTAGTATTTTCATCATTACATCCTCAGTTGGTTAATATTTACAATGAAAGCTCTTCCCAGGATAATTGTCCTTCACCTTCACTTTCACCTTCCGCACTTAAACCTGTTGATTTAATGATGCCACCAGATGAGAACCCCTTGGGGTAGTAATTGGGAAGGTTAGCCGCTGTGACAGGTAAAGCCAGAGCGAGCCACAGAATCATTAACCAGTATTTTAGTATTTTCATCATTACATCCTCGATGGGTTAATACTTACAATGAAAGTTCTTCCCAGGATAATCGTCCTTCTTCTGTTTCTGCACTATCCGCTCTCTTGAGAACACGTTTCCCTGGAGTATCACTATCTGTACTGGAGTCATACAGGTATTCACCCAAAGTATCACCCGCAGTGATACCTGTGCTTCTACCGCCTGAAACAGCAATATCAGTACCAGACACATCCAGATAATCATCAAGCGAGCCATTCTCATCAGCATCAAAAATAACGTCAGATGGGCGTCCGCCATTCTCAATCTTGTGGACCATTAACCAGCTATTACCACCTGAATCACAAGGTTCAATAGAAGGCACGGTTGTATAGTACAGAAGGTATTGTTCATCATAGACAATAGACTTGGTTACTACGCGCTCACCCAGTTCTCCAGATACAGGAGAGCTTGTTGAATCAAAATCATAGTACCAGCCCTCCTTTGCACCACCGCCGCTATAAGCTACCGTATTATCAGTGAGTACACGCGCTGTTGATGTGGCCGCTGCTGTTGTTTGTGAACCGAGATCTGTTCGATCTAATTCCTTGGTACCTTTATCCCACACACCATAATAGCTTTGTACCCCGGTACTTGTTTTATCACCCTCAACGATGTATTGACCGGTTCCAAACAGAATCATCAGGTTGGGAGTATTACCACCACCTGTTGCCACGGTTGGGTGATCAACGACGGTAGGCTGGGTGGTAATAGGTTGCGCAGTACCGCCGCTGTCTTTGGCTGTAAACAGGGGTTTTGGTGTGGAAGCCAGTTTATAGGCCGACTCCCAGTTAGAAGAATCAGAATCGCTTAAATCAAAGGCCCACATATTGCCTTCCAGGTCACCCGCATAGACGCGATCAACGGTACCGTTGCCATCGGTATCAACCAGTGTCGGTGTAGAAAGTCCGTTTCTATCCGCTGTTGTTCCAATTCCAGTGGCTATCTCAATATAGTCTGTCCCTGGTGTCCAGGTACCATCAAGACCACCATCGAGAAAAAGAATAAACAAACGCGCATCACCATCATCAGCATCTGCACTGGTATCGTTATAGCCATTGCCGAAAATGGCCACCCAGCGATTGTTTGAGCCGTCATTTGCATTTGAAAGGGCAATGGCAGGCCGGCTGAAACTGTAGCCCAGATTATCATCATCACCACTGTCAAATTCCCACATCACAACATCAGATACATCGGTTGCATCATCTTCATCAAACTTGGCTGGATCAGAAATATCCAGCGCAAACAGACCACGGGCACCGGCACGTGAACCACCAATCAGGATGGTATGCCAGCCAACACTACCTGCCGTTGTTGTTTTAACATAGGCATCAGATATAGTCGGGGGCATGTCGACATAATAACGATGTGTATAGAGTTTATTTGTCAGATAATGCAGACCTTCACTGGCTGAAGTTGAAGCCAGGTATTCCGGTACGTAGGCAAAGATTTCTTTACCGTCATCCGAGCCGCTGTTAGTGGCCTTGAATCCATGCAACATGCCATCGTTTGCGCCAACATAAACGACAGGTGTACGAGTTGTAGAAAGCGTGCCGGTTACATAATCACTGTAGGTGTTGCCTGATGCTGTCGGGAATGGGGCAGTATCCGGCCAGCTTGCGTTGGATTCACCGACGTAGGTGGGTGTCGAGTGGACAATATCACCCAAGCGGTTGGCACGAATCCGGAAATCATCACCGGTACCTTCATCACTGCGATCACCACGCAGGTAATTCAGCCGTTGTTCACCAAGGCCATCACCGGAGCCGGAAGCACCGGTATTGAGATCATTAACCAGTGTTGTTGGCAGGCTGGCCCATTTAAAGGCAACTCCATCAGTACCACTGTATGTAAAGATGTCTCTGGGTGTGCTAGCTAATGAGCGGCTATCCAGTTGAGTTGCGACTGTCCAGTCATCAGATTCAGTTGTTACATTGCCTGTATTCGGGTCTAGCGTGTAGGACTTAAGATCACCACTCCATTTTGAAGTATTAAACAAGGCAATATAAAGTTTACTGCCTGCTTGCAGTGAGACCGAATTGAATGAGACGGATGAGGATGAACCGGTTCTATTGGCAATGCTTTGAATTGTAGATTGAAGCGCCGTGGTCAGCGTATCAGGATCAACTGAATCCAGGTATTCACCACGTCCGTTGTAGGTAGCATGAAAAAAGTCATCAATTTTCCCGTCCTTGTTAGCACCTGATGCAGGGTCAACCCAGGCGAAGGTCGGAGTACTTGCAACATTAGAAGTACAATCATCGGTATAACCTTGTTGTGGATGATCCGGGATAGTCGCTTGATCAATGCTACCGGTCACACCAAGGCCAACACCATAGGTCACCATGTGTTGAGCAGGGTTTTCATCAACACCACATTGAACAGGTATCTTGTTGCTCAGTGAACCATTCAGATCACGTTCATAATAATACATGGCCACATCAGCCAGCGTTTGTGTGTAGGTTGCATCCTTATAGGATTTTTTATCGAAGTTGAATGTGTATGTAGTACCGTTGGAATCGTTTTGACCAACCCAGGTGGATTCATCACCATCACTGTCATTGATGGTTGCGGAAACAGCGGCAGGCAGACTATCGGTATAGTCACCATCAGAGATCAGGATAGTAAAGTTTTGCTGACATACCCCGGCGGCCGTGGTGGCGGGTGCGACAGCGGTGGCCTCAATAGCGCAGTTACTGCTGCCTGCCGCTCCAAAAGGGGTCGCAGTAGTACCGGCATCACTACTGCAGGCAAAATATTGTCCTGCCATGACGAGTCCTTCCATCAGAGGTGTCCTTGAAGCGGTATCCATTTGATACAGTGCGTCCAGCAAGGTTTTCTTGTTACCTGTTGAGGCATCGGTGTTCATGCTGAGCATGCTTTGTTGTTCATTGGCGGCATCATTATGGATAGTGGCAATGCCCATACGCACACCGGTGCCGGAACTGATCACGGAAGAAATGGCATAGTTGGCCATGGACTCACGGCGACGATGATAGGTAAACCAGTTATAAAAATTTTGTATTTCATCTGCATAGGCGCGTAAGGTACAACCGCCTGCAATCTGTTCGGCATTGGTGGCGCTCATGCCACTGGCACACTGGGGGGTAGTTGTACCAGCGGGCGTCGTGGAGGTGGTGGACTGAATCTTTATCAGTACTCCTTTTTCATCATAATCAACACTACTGCCATCACCATCATCGTCATCAGCCTCACCATTCCATACCCAGTAACTTGCCGGGTAATAGGTAAATTGTAAATCTTCATCTTTACCACCTTCTGCAACTGTTTCTGGACGTCTGGTTTTAACGGTTTGATCCTGGGTTATATCGAGATAGGTACTGGCGGTGGCACTATCGAAATAGTATGGATCAACGGGTGCTTTGGTCACATCAACCGTGATATCACTGTATTTGGTTCCTGCGGCATTAACACCAGCCCAGGTAGCATAGGTTTTGGTGGGGTCATAATAAGCCTTGTTATAATCTGAATTACGGGCACGCCAGACACCTATTACTGAAGTAAGTGCATTAAATGGCGCACCTATAGCATCAACCGCAGCCTGGGTTGGTATTACGCGGTCGTTATTATAATGATTCCCAAGACTTTCTGACCTGCGGTCAGTCCCTGTACCAAAAACAAATCGATAGTCTCTGGTCTTGGCATCTGTCGTTAATTCCATAACACCACCCCAGGTATCGCGATATTCCGGAGTCAGCATTTCGGTATTCATACTGCCCGAGTCATCAAGCATAAAAAAGATATTGGGTTCAGCGCTGGTGGATGAAAACAGCGGGGTATTAGAAATTGTACCCGGTGCAGCAATAGGCATGCCCGGTTGCATTGCCAGTAATAGACCTGACAACAGAGTCAACTGAAAGCGGTTTATATGTTTAGTCATATTCATATCTCACATCCTTACCCTGTAATTTATACAGGCTTACAGTGATCGTGCGTAATATGCGCGCAATAGTACTTGTGAATCATTGGACTGCCCCGTACCGCGTGCCGTGATGCGGAACGTGGTGCCACCACTGACAGAAACAATCTTGATAAAGTAGCGGGGTTGGGTTTGTACGCCATTAACTGCGGGTGCACCGGTATCGGTTCCATAAGCACGGGAACTTGTAGAAGAAGACCATGTGGCCGAGGTAGCATAATCCGGTTCTGTATCAGCAAGTCCATGCAAGCCATCAGTTCCGTTAAAACTACTTGTGTTTACAAGGCCTTCAATAAAATCTTCGGCATCACGCAATGCGATTTCTGCGGCCTGAAAGGCAAAATTCTGATCGCGCATATTACCCGCCATGCGCTCTTCCATGGTGGTGGTTTGCATGGCCGTGACGCCAATCATCGTCATCACCAACAGGATAATCAGGCTGACAATCAGGACAGCGCCTTTTTGTCTAACGGGAATATTTTTCTTGACAGAATTCATAAGTGATTTTCCTGATTGCCGTTACAGTGAGCGATTACGAATATTGATAGTAGTCGTAAAGACACGGCGTAAACGTTTGTCACCGGTGGTCGGGGTATTATCTGATCCGTTGTAGAAATAATTGATTTCTGTTGAAGCGACATTGTTTTCAATAGTTCGCAATAACAACGATACTCTAATATTGACAACATTATCCCAGTTACTTGTAGTATCAACCGTACTCGCAGGATAATAAATATTGGCTACCTTGTTGGCATCAGAGTCAGTATCTACGCCATACAGGATTTGCATGTCTTCAACGCCTTCAACCAGTTCCTGTTCAGACAATAAACTTGTAGCCCCAGCAGTAGAAGACAGGGTACTGCGGTATAACGCCGGTATGCCTGATGCATTGTCTTTTATGTAATAAGCAGAAGTGACCAGAGCAGCAACTTGCGCACCCTCAGCGTAGCTATTACTCATTATTGGTGTGCTGTTACCCGGTGTATATCCTCCTGCTGAGGAATGGACAACATTATATCCTCCACCTGTTGCCTGAAGATTGGTTAACTGGAAAATAGAGGCCTGTGAGCAATCTGTTACCATAAGAACAGAACCTTCAACAAGAGAAGAG